>DATNPC010001072.1:0-20230 GCA_036703375.1 Allocoleopsis sp. | reverse complement strand
GACAACGACGAGAAATTCTCATAAAACCTCCTACCTGATTCATCCTGGGTTTCAGTTTAGAGAATTCGCTTGCTGTTGTCGCCGGATTGAAGTTAGTTTTTTCACCTATAAAAAAGGTCACCATTGAGCTGGCTCGGAGATGAAGGAATTACTCTAACTTTCGGATAGGTACTAAGCCATACTCTTGGTCTACCACAGTTTTCTTTTGTCTGAAATCTGTTGATATATCCGCTCTGAACGTTAATACTATAAGAACTAGAATTTTCTTAAGATTTTATTTATAGATTATAGCGAGTACTTAAGATAAGCAGAGAAGCACTACTGGCGATTAATATGCCCTCCCAAATAATTGCTGGAGAAAAAGATGTATCATGAGCCAGAAACAACCGATTCGCATCTTGATTGCAGATGACCATCCAGTTTTAGGGGCTGGACTCGCTGCCATGCTTGAAATCGATCCGAAGGCAAACATCACTGTTGTAGGTCAGGCAAACAACAGGCGCGAGGCGGTTGAACTGTTTGCTCAACTCCAACCTGATATTGCCTTAATTGACTTGCAGATGTCCCAGATGGATGGTGTGGCAGAAATCGCGACAATCCGGGAGCAGTTTCCCACTGCCCACCTGATTGTGCTAACAACCCATGACAGCGATCAAGTCTCACATTAACAATATTTTAAGCAAGCTGAACGTTAATGATCGCACGCAGGCAGTTATCACAGCGCTACAGCGAGGGATTGTCAGTCTGCCGTAGGAGATAGAACTTGATTGTAAGTACAAGCAGCTATTAGCTTTCATGCAACCCACAATCGATTAAATATGAGTAATGCTCAAAACCCTGCCTCAAAAGAAACCATTTTAATTGTTGATGATATCCCTGAAAATTTGCAGCTTTTAGCCGGGATGTTATCAGAGCAAGGGTACATCGTGCGCCTTGCTCCGGATGGTCAACTAGCTCTTCAATTTGTCCAGTCAAACCCACCTGATTTAATTTTGTTGGATATCCTGATGCCAGACATGGATGGCTATGAAGTCTGCAAACAGCTAAAAACGTCTCCAACGACTCAAGACATTCCAGTTATTTTTATCAGCGCCTTGCATGAAGTGTTTGATAAGGTGAAAGCCTTTTCTTTCGGTGGAGTAGACTACGTTACCAAACCCTTTGAGGTTCGAGAGGTTTTAGCGCGTGTAGAGAACCAATTACGCCTCAGTCGGTTCTCTAAGCAACTTTTGGAACAAAATGCACGGCTTTGTGAGGAGATTGAAGAGCGCAAGCGAATAGAACATGAGCGCAAACGGGCACAAGAAGCACTGCAAGCCTCCGAAGCCGAACTCCGGGCGCTGTTTGCAGCAATACCCGATCCCCTCTTCGTGATTAATTCGCTAGGACGTGTTTTAAAGGTTGTACCGCTTGCGCCGGAGCAATTATACAAACCCGCTGAAGAGCAAATTGGTAGAACGTTGCACGAGATTTTCGAGCAAGCGCAAGCTGATACCTTTCTGAGCTACATCCAACAAGCTCTCAGTACCCAACAAATACTTAATGTTGAGTACAGCCTGAGTAAGGGAGGGCGAGAAACTTGGTCGGCTGCCCGCATTTCGCCGATCTCGCAAGATTTAGTGATTTGGTTAGCACGGGATATTAGCGATCGCAAACGCGCCGAAGAAGCGTCTATTTTGGCAGAACGCAACCGTATTGCTCGCGATATCCACGATACACTCGCCCAGGTTTTGACGGGAGTTGTCGTGCATATGGAAGCAGCTAAAGTTGTCGTGCCAGAAGAGTCGAAGGCAAGAACTCATGTTATGCAGGCGCACAACTTGGCTCGCGATGGTTTGGCAGAGGCACGGCGATCGGTTTGGGCGCTACGCCCTCAAGTGCTAGAACAAGGTAATCTCTCGCAGGCGCTGGAAAGTTTAGTTCACGGACTAACCGCAGGTACACCGATTAAAGGTCAGTGTACTATTGAGGGGACACGCTACCCGCTACCTTCCGACGCAGAAACCAATCTGCTGCGTATTGCCCAGGAAGCGTTCGTCAATGCCCTCAAACACGCCCATGCTAATGCTGTTCAAGTTGAATTAACGTTCGGTTCTCAAGCCGTCAGTCTGTGTGTGCGGGATAATGGTCGGGGTTTTAATCCCGAACTTTTAAGGGGAAAAGGTTTTGGTCTTATAGGAATGCGCGAACGCGTCCAGAGTCTTGGCGGTCAGTTAACGATCGCTAGCCAACCTGGGCAAGGGACAGAAGTGATAGCTATTGTACCGCTTGCGAGTGAGATACTTCCCGAAACTACTGCTGGAGGATGAAGGGTGCATCATGAGCCAGAAACAACCGATTCGCATCTTGATTGCAGACGATCATCCCATTGTACGGGCTGGACTCGCTGCCATGCTCGAAATTCAACCGGAGGAGAACCTGACGGTTGTGGGTCAGGCAAACAATGGGCGCGAGGCGGTTGAACTGTTTGCCCAACTCCAACCCGATATCGCGTTAATTGACCTACGGATGCCGGAAATGGACGGCGTGGGAGCGATCGCGACAATTCGGAAGCAGTTTCCTTCTGCCCACCTGATTGTACTAACAACCTACGATCGCGACGAGGATATTTATCGGGGACTGCAAGCTGGTGCTAAGGCTTATCTGCTCAAGGATACGCCCCGTGAGGAACTGCTAGCTTGCATTCAGGCTGTCCACGCAGGGCGATCGTTCATTCCAATGGAAGTAGGTGCCAGACTAGCCGAGCGGATGAATAGTCCCGAACTGAGTAAACGAGAGAGCGAAGTCCTACAGCTAATGACGGCTGGCATTAGTAATCTGGAAATCGCTGAAGCCCTGAGTATTACGGAGGGTACGGTTAAGTCTCACATCAACAATATCTTCAGCAAGTTGAACGTCAGCGATCGCACACAAGCAGTTATTGCAGCACTGAAGCGGGGAATTGTTAAGCTGCCGTAGGGAATATCTTTCCTTAGATAGGCAAACATCAGGGTTTTATCAGGTAAGTAGTGGTCAATCTGGATTTTTAGACAGCATCTTCAGCAGCTCGTAGTTAGTTTCAGCTACGAGCTGCTGAAGCTTAAAACTTGCCCTTTGACCGACCCTGTCGAAATCCCTTCCAAGCCTACAAAGCAAGATGGATACCTATGATTTCCCTGCCTCAGGTTGCTGTCACCGCCAAAATCTATGAAAGCGCTAATTCGGTGGTTTATCGAGGGATACGAGACGGCGATCGCACCTCTGTCATCCTCAAAGTACTCAAAGAAGATTATCCTACCCCAGCCGAGCTCACCCGCTACAAGCAGGAATATGAAATTACGCGATCGCTCAACCTAGATGGGGTTGTTAAGGCTTACAGTTTACAAGATTATCAGCGATCGCTGGTGATGCTTTTGGAGGATTTTGGCGGGGAGTCCTTAGCGAAATGGATGCAGATATCACCCCAAGCATATTGTCCTGTTCCCTTAGCGGGGTTTTTGAGGCTTGCGATCGAGATTACAGAAATTTTGGGCAGGATTCATGCTGCCAATGTTATCCACAAAGACATTAACCCAGGCAATATTGTCTTCAATCCCAACACCAGGGTTGTCAAAATCATCGACTTTGGCATTTCCACCCAATTAACCCGCACCAACCCGACATTTAAGAATCCCAATGTTTTAGAAGGCACCTTAGCCTACATGTCGCCAGAGCAAACCGGCAGGATGAACCGAACCCTGGATTATCGCACAGACTTTTACTCTCTGGGTGTCACCTTCTACGAACTGCTCACAGAACAACTGCCTTTTCCGACAACGGATATTCTGGAACTGGTGCATTGTCATATTGCCAAACAGCCTATCCCACCGCATCAGGTGAATGCAGACATACCGATAGCCGTTTCAGACATCATCATGAAGTTGATGGCAAAGAATGCTGAGGAGCGTTATCAGAGTGCATGGGGACTCAAAGCTGATTTGGAAGAATGTTTACGACAGTTAGAAACAACGGGTGAGATTGCAACTTTTCAATTGGGCAATCAAGATATCTCTGACAAGTTTCAAATCCCGCAAAAACTCTATGGACGGGAAGCAGAAGTTGAAACGTTACTAACTGCATTTGAGCGAATAGCCGCCGGGGAGGCAAAGCAAGCAGAATTAATTTTAGTTACAGGCTATTCCGGTATCGGAAAGTCAGCACTAGTACAAGAAATTTATAAACCGATTACCGAAAAGCGCGGTTATTTCCTGACTGGTAAATTTGACCAGTTAGGGCGCAATATTCCCTACTCGGCTGTCGTCAGTGCCTTTGCCGGATTAGTACGGCAACTGTTGAGCGAACCGGAATATCAACTCCAACAATGGCGAAACAAACTCTTAACAGCGTTGGGAACAAACGGGCAGATTATTATCAATGTTATTCCGGAAGTAGAACTGATTATTGGTAAGCAGGCACCTGTACCCGATGTTGGAGCAACTGAGGCTCAAAATCGTTTTAATCGAGTCTTTCAAAAGTTTATCAGAGTGTTCTGTTCGCCAGAACATCCCTTAGTTATTTTTCTTGACGATCTTCAGTGGGTTGACTCGGCAACGCTCAAGTTAATCGAGTTGATGATGACGGATGCAGATACGCAATGTTTGTTTCTGGTTGGAGCGTATCGAGATAATGAGGTTAACTCAACGCATCCGTTAATGATAACACTTGAGCAGTTAAGAAAAACCGGAGCAACCGTTAATCGAATTGTGCTAGCACCTCTGGGACCCAAAGCGATCGCACAACTGATTACCGACACATTACACAGTGAAATTAGTACAGTTAAACCCCTAGCAGAATTGATAGTGCGGAAAACAGGAGGGAATCCCTTTTTTGTTAATGAGTTTCTCAAAACACTGTACAGCGAAAATTTAATGACCTTTGATTTCGAGCATCTAAGCTGGCGATGGGATATTGTTCAGATTGAGGGTGAAAATATCACTGACAATGTGGTTGGCTTGATGATTGGCAAGTTGAAGAAACTCCCCTATGCCACGCAGCAGATTTTAAAGTTAGCGGCTTGTATTGGTGCTATTTTTGACTTAACTACTCTCTCTATTATTAGTGAAAAAACACCCAGAGAAGTTTTTACAGAGCTAGTTTTGGCAGCACAGTCTGGCTTGATATTGACTATATCAGAGTTGGATGAACAGCTATTAGTCCAGGATTATAAATTCCTCCACGATCGCGTGCAGCAAGCAGCATACGCCTTGATTGATGAGTCGCACAAACAAGCCGTTCATCTCCAAATTGGTCGCAATTTACTCGAAAAAACCTTACCTAAGCGACTATCGGAGACACTGTTTAAAGTCGTGGATCACCTCAATCATGGGATTGAGCTTGTTAGATCTCAACCCGAACGAGATGAGATTGCCAAATTGAATTTGATGGCAGGTCAGAAAGCGAAAGCCGCGATCGCCTATGGTATGGCAAAAACATATTTAGCCACAGGGCGAGAGTGGCTAGCAGCTTCTAGCTGGCAAACCGACTATGAGCTGACCTTAGAGTTATATGTAGAAACAACAGAAGTCGCCTATTTGTGTGGCGATTTTGACCAGGTGGAATCCTGGGTATCAATTGTTCTAGAAGAAGCCAAAGTGGTCCTCGACACCGTGAAAGTTTACGAAGTCAAAATTCAAACTGACATTGCACAAAGCCAGCTATTAGAAGCAATTAATACTGCATTGCAAGTTTTACAGCAACTGGGAGTTAGTTTTCCCGAAAAGCCGAGTCAGTCAGATATTCGCCTTGAACTAGACACTATCATACTCCGCTTCAGTGATAGCTCTATCGAGGACTTAATTCATCTGCCGGAAATGACTGATCTAGACAAGTTAGCGGCAATGCGAATCCTATCCAGCATCACGATTGCTGCTCAAATTACTGCTCCTAATTTGATACCTCTACTTGCCTCTAAACAAGTCAATTTGTCCATGGAGTATGGCAATGCGTTTGTGTCTCCCTTTGCTTATGCCACCTTTGGGTTAATTCTTTGTGGGATGGTCGGAAACATAGAGGCTGGCTACGAATTCGGACAGCTTGCTCTCAGGCTGTTGTCGCAGCCGGATACCCATCCACTCAAAGCTCGAACATTGGACATCGTAAATAATTTCATCATCCATTGGAAAGAACATGCAAGAGTTCTATTGAAGCCATTACTAGAAGCCTATCAAATTGGGCTAGAAACTGGAGATTTAGAGTCTGCCGCCTATTGCGCTTATACTTACTGCTTTCAATCTTATGCGAATGGGAAAGAACTCGTAGAGGTTGAACACGATATGGTGACCTATGGTGAAATAATCTATCAAATCAAACAGGAAACAGCATACGCCTGGAATCAAATATTTCGACAGGTCATCATAAACTTGATGGGTCGCTCGGTTAATCCATGTCGTCTAATGGGCGAATCTTACAACGAGGAGAATGAACTACCACAATACGAAGCAACAAATGACGGAAGCACCATCTTTACTGTACATTTCAACAAACTTTTTCTCTGCTATCTATTTTCTGAATATGATCAAGCCGTTGAAAACTCAGCCCTAGCGGGAAGTTATTTGATCCGGCTAACAGGCACATTCCTTGAGCCTTTGTACTATTTTTATGATTCTCTAGCAACACTTGCGACCTATCTCGATAGCAGCACTCAAGCGCAGTCGAAAATCCTTAATAAAGTTGCTGTTAATCAGGATAAAATGAAGCACTGGGCACACTATGCGCCCATGAATTATTTGCATAAATATCATTTAGTACAAGCAGAGACGGCACGAGTTTTGGGTCAGTGGTTTGAAGCAGAAGAGTTCTACGAACAAGCAATTTTTGGTGCTAAAGACAATGACTATCTTCAAGAAGAAGCATTAGCCTATGAATTAGCTGCCAAATTTTACCTATCTCGGGATAGGGAAAAGATTGCCCAAACCTACATGAAAGAAGCTCACTATTGCTACGAGCGTTGGGGAGCGACGGCAAAGGTCAACGATTTAGAAACTAAATACCCGCAGTTACTGACTCAATCTCCGACAGTGACTCGCACGACTTCCACGCGCACGACCAATTCCACTACTATAACTGGGGCTAGTTCAGGCGAAGCTTTGGATTTAGCCACTGTGATGAAAGCTTCCCACGCGATTTCTGGTGAGATTGTGCTAGAGCAGTTACTCAGTTCATTAATACAGATACTAATTGAGAATGCTGGAGCGCAAACAGGCTGTTTAATTTTGCACAAAGACGACGAGTGGGTGATTGAAGCTTGGAGTGAGGTGGATTTTTCAGCAAGTGTAGATGCTTATACCACCAAAGTGTTGCAGTCAATTCCAATTGACAATAACCTCCCCACATCAATCATTAACTATGTCGTTCGCACGAAAGAAAGTTTAGTCTTGAATGATGCCACGAGTGAAGGTGGATTTACTGATGAGCCTTACATTAAAGAGCATCAAATCAAATCTATATTGTGTGCGCCACTGCTCAATCAAGGCAAACTGACCGGACTTTTTTACTTGGAAAATAATCTAACTGCTGGAGCCTTTACACCAGAGCGATTGGAAGTCTTGAATTTGTTATCCTCACAAGCCGCCATTTCAATCGAAAATGCCAACCTCTATACCCAGTTAGAAGATTACAGCCGTTCGTTGGAACAAAAGGTGTCTCAACGTACTACCGAACTTGCCGAAGCTACTCGACAAGCGCAGGCAGCAAACCAAGCCAAAAGTACTTTCCTGGCAAACATGAGCCACGAACTACGGACTCCTCTCAATGCAATTCTAGGCTTTTCTCAATTAATGAGTCGATCGCGAAGCTTACCCTCCGAACACCAAGACAACCTGGGTATCATCACCCGCAGTGGAGAACATTTGCTCACCCTCATCAACCAAGTCTTAGATTTATCCAAAATCGAGGCAGGACGCACAACGCTCAACGAAACGTCCTTTGACCTCCATCGCCTCCTTGACGATTTGGAAGATATGTTCCAACTCAAAGCTGAGGATAAAGGGTTGCAGTTGCTGTTTGAGCGGACTCCAGATGTACCCCAATTTGTACGCACTGATGAAGTTAAGTTGCGTCAAGTGTTGATTAACCTGCTCAATAATGCGATTAAGTTTACCTGTGAAGGTGGCGTATCAGTAAGGGTAAGGTCAGTAATCAGTAACGGGGAAGATAGCTCCAATTACCAATTACCAATTACCAATTACCAATTGCAGTTTGAAGTCGAAGATAGCGGAGCAGGCATTGCAAAAGAAGAACTAGATAGCTTGTTTGAAGCCTTCATGCAAACAAGAACAGGTCAACAATCCTCCGAAGGGACGGGTTTAGGGTTGCCTATTGCGCGATCGTTTGTGCAACTGATGGGAGGTGAAATGACAGTTAGCTCCCAAGTTGGGCATGGTAGCCTTTTCAAATTTGACATTACTGTTAGCGTCGTTGAAACGGCTCAGAGCAAAAGCCAACAACCAACCCGCCGAGTTGTTGGACTAGAACCCAACCAACCTACCTATCGCATTCTAATTGTGGACGATCGCTGGGACAATCGCCAATTGCTAATCAAACTGCTTTCCCCTCTTGGCTTTGAACTACTTGAAGCCACTAACGGTCAACAGGCGATTGAAATTTGGGAAAACTGCTCGCCGCACATCATCTTAATGGATATGCGGATGCCCGTAATGGATGGCTATGAAGCAACTAAACGCATTAAAGCCACAACCAAAGGTCAAGCTACAGCAATAGTTGCCGTCACGGCTAGTAGTTTCGAGGAACAGCGAGCGATTATCCTTTCTACCGGTTGTGATGATTTTATTCGCAAACCCTTTCGAGAACAAGACATTTTTGATGCCCTACACAAACATCTTGGAGTGAGCTTCGTCTACGAGGAAGCCGCCGCCTCACTCACTTCAACCCTAAACGATACGAATGCCATAACTCCCGATGCCATAGCTGCATTACCTGCCGATTTAGTAGCTACTCTCCACCAAGCCATAATCGATGGCGATAAAGATTTAATGTTGGCTCTCATCGACCAAATCCGCTCTTCAAATAAACCCCTAGCTAATGCCCTCGCTGTATTGGTTAACAATTTCCGGTACAAGCAGTTATTAAACTTAACTCAATGAGCCGTCGATTTAAAATGAGTAATTCTCAAACTCCTTCTATAAAAGGGAATATTTTAATCGTTGATGATAACCCGGCAAATTTAAACCTTTTAAGTGGAATTTTGTCGGAGCAAGGGTATAAAGTGCGCCTTATACCCGATGGTCAACTGGCTTTGATGTCTGTCCAATCAACTCTACCTGACCTAATTTTGCTGGACATTCTGATGCCTGAAATGGATGGCTATCAAGTCTGTGAAAAGCTAAAAGCAGATGAACGAACCAAAAATATTCCAGTTATTTTCGTCAGCGCCGTGCATGAAGTGTTCGACAAAGTAAAAGCATTTTCTCTAGGTGGATTAGATTACATCACAAAACCTTTTGAAGCCAAAGAAGTTTTGGCTCGGATCGAGAATCAATTGCGAATTAGTCTGCTCTCTAAGCAGCTTTTAGAGCAAAATGCACGGTTAACTGAGCAGAAAGAACTCCTACAAACAATTTTTGACCATATTCCCGTAATGGTGACTCTTTATGATGCTAACGGGCGGGTTCAATTGGTCAATCGAGAGTTAGAACGTGTATCGGGATGGTCTCATGCCGAACTAAAAAACATCGATCTGGTAGCAGAATGCTTTCCCGATCCAGAGTATCGCGCCTCAGTTTTAGAACACATGTTTGCCGCTACTGGGAAATGGCAAGACTTCAAAGCCAGGATTCGAGATGGGACTTATCTGGATACATCTTGGGCAAATATTCGACTTTCTAATGGTATGAGTATTGGTATTGGGCAGGACATCAGCGAACGACTTGCTGCTGCGTTACGCGATCGCAAACAGGCTCAAGAAGCATCTTTGCTAGAAGAACGCAATCGCATGGCTCAAGAGATTCACGACACCCTAGCGCAAGCCTTCACAGGCATCATCGTTCACTTGGGAACTGCCTCTCGCAAAATTACGGTAGATCCGGCGGCAGCACAAGAACATATCAAAGTGGGGCGCGATTTGGCTCGCTCTGGACTCACCGAAGCCCGCCGTTCCGTGGAAGCACTGCGCCCAAAATTGCTAGAGGATGGTGACTTATGCAGCGCTCTGTCTAGCCTTTCATCACAGATGTTTTCCCATTCCACTACGCACCCCACCTGCGAAGTGGTGGGTAAGGCATATATCCTGCCTCAAGAAGTAGAAAATAATGTACTCCGAATTGGACAAGAAGCATTGACCAATGCCTTTAAGTACGCCAGAGCTACTGAAATCCAAATTGAACTGGTGTATGAGACAACGCAGTTTATTTTGCGAATCAAAGACAATGGGCAGGGGTTTGAAATCGACAGTTTTTCTGTCGAAAACGGTTTTGGTCTAATGGGAATGACAGAACGTGCCGATCGCATCGGCGCAAAGCTGACAATCCAAAGTCAGCCCGGACGAGGAACGGAAGTTGTCCTATTGATCGACAGGGAGTAGGGGAGGGTGAACCAGTCAAACATGATTCGCGTCTTGGTTGCCGACGATCATCCCGTCGTCGCACAGGGGTTAGTAGCGTTGCTCGAATGCGAGGCAGATATTACTGTTGTCGGACAAGCTTATGATGGGTGCCAAGCCGTGGAACTGTTCCGCCAACATCAGCCCGATGTAACGTTAATGGATTTGCGGATGCCTGAAATGGATGGTGTTGCGGCTATTACTGCTATCTGCAATGAGTTTGACGATGCCCGGATTATCGTGCTAACCACCTACGATAGTGATGAAGATATTTATCGGGGACTTCGGGCCGGTGCAAAGGGTTATCTGCTCAAGGATGCTGAACCTGACGAACTGCTGGTAGCGATTCGCACGGTACACAGCGGTAAAAAATATATCCCACCTGATATAGGAGCCAAGCTGGCCCAGCGGATGAGCAATCCCCAGTTAAGCGATCGCGAGTTGGAAGTACTCCGTCTAATGGTTGCTGGCAAGAGTACTCAAGAGATTAGTGCCGCTCTGTCTATTGCTGAGAGTACCGTCAAGTTCCATGTCAACAATATCTTGAGTAAATTGGGAGTTAGCGATCGAACCCAAGCAATCGTCGCGGCACTGAAGCGAGGGATAGTTAGTATCTAGACCACGCTAACGGAAGTGACGTTTAAGACCGCTAAGCACCGTGCAAGGCCTACATCGCTTTGCTCAACAAACCAAGCTGGGGATGTACCGTTGGCTGATTTTATCCTTAATTGCTTACCTGTTAGCACACGCTTGCTTATCTCTCTACTGGAGCCACCTCATTGCCAGATTGGGGGCAAATGGCAGAATTAGCTCTCCACACTCTCCTGCCTCAGTTGGTTGTATGCGTATTGTTGACTGACATCCTCCAATTGCAACCCCTGCTCCAACAGCAAGGAATTGATATCAAGATTTCCTAGTGCAAAATGTGAGTAATCCAACTTTGATTGCTTATCTTTTCCTTAACTTGCCTTTCTTCACTCCTTGACACTCACTAAATAAGCAAAGCTAGATAATAGCTTTTCACAGGTCACCAGTACCAAGAAATTCTGAACGGGTAAACAAATGATTAAAGACCTTGACTACACCATCAAACAACTGTTATCTCAAAACCTGCCCACTAACTTGCCGATTGAAAAGAACAGCATTGACATCAATTTTGATATGCCCGATCGAGATTGGGTCGCCAAGTTGCAGAAGTTGCCTACGATTAATCTGTTTCTCTATGACTTTCGCGAAAACCGCGAGCTGCGGAATAACGAAAGATTACGTGCTCGTACTGGGACAACAGCCTTAGAAATTAAAAGCCCAGTGTATATGGATTTCTCTTATATGATCACCGTTTGGGCATCGGATATTAACGATGAACACCAAGTTTTGGGAGCAATTTTGAAAACGCTATTGCGCTATCCAGTTTTACCGATGGAGGTACTCCAAGGGGAACTCCAAACTGAACTGAACCACACCCCACTACCCGACCGAATTCCACTACCGGGAATGCAACCTATACCATTGCGTGCTTGGGTTAGTCAACCAGAACGAATACCGAACTCCTGGGAGTTTTGGACAGTTTTAGAAGGGCGATTGAAGGCAGGTATTAGTTATGTCGTGACCGTACCTGTTCAACCTTTTACACCCGATAACGTGTATTTGGCAACCGAGAACACTATCAAATTTAACTACAAAGGTAGTAGCTCCGATACAGACGCAAATCAAACGACAAATTTTCATATAACTACAGATAGACAATAGCTCTTTTGCAAAACTCGATAAAGCAATCTTCAATTATCTGTGTATCCTAACTTAAGGCTAAGCTTACATCTGTGTTTATTTGTGGATATCAGGAATTAAAAATACAAAATATTGGATTTTTGCAAGAAATTCAATAAAAAACTATAAAGCTAATAAAATTAGGAAAGGAACATGAAAGGAGTGCATGAAAAAGCGAGATTTCCAACAACAATAAAGAGTTACACAAGCAATCAATATAAGTTAGACATTGAAACGAATCAACAGGTTTCAATTGCAGGAGTCGTTACCGATAGTATTACAGGTTATTGGATTGTCAATGCTTGGGTTGAAGTTGTAGAGCTAAATCTGCAAACCCAAACGGCTGAAGATGGCTCCTTCTTTTTCGTTGACTTACCAGCAGGAGCGTATACGTTGGAGATTTCAGTTCCACGACTAGGAACACGTTACGGGACGAAAGAGCAGAATGTCACTCTCTCCAATGTTGCAAATAGTACCTTGACATCAGTAAATGTGCAGCTCGTTCCTACGAGCATTACTGGGCAGGTTACTGACAAAAATACGAAGCAAGCGATCGCTAACGCCCTTGTGCAAGTGCTGGGTAGTGACATCAAAGTGTTCGCTAACTCACAAGGTCAATATGTGATATTTGGCATTCCCGTTTGTAAACCAACCGTTCAAGTTTCGGCTCAAAACTATCAAACTTCCCAGAGTCAACCCGTGCAATTGAGTCAGGGGCAAGAAATCACTGTCGATTTCAGCTTAGTACCCCAAACTCAACCTGCAATCCGTTCTCAAACCTAGCTGAATTGGTTTCCTTAACTAAAACGTAGCAACGCAGTTAACACTCATTATTCCAAAGGAAAAAATATGGCTGTCAATCCTACTTATCCTGGTGTTTATGTTCAGGAAGTGTCATCACCGATTAAACCGATTGTCGGTGTCAGTACCAGTACTGCTGCTTTCATCGGTATTGTTCCACAAGTACTCTCTTTATTCCAGACAACAGGCGCAACCTCTCAAAACGCTTCCTCGCCACCAACACAAAGCTTTAAAGTACCTACGCCATATTACACGCCTGTGTTGATTACCAACTGGACAGAGTTTACCCAACTTTTTGCAGGTCGGGTTGCAGAAGAAACTCCTTATCCCCCTCAAGCTAGTAGCCCAACAGGCAGTCCTGGTGGCACGACAGGCAGTCCTGGTGGCACGACAGGTAGTCTTGGTGGCACAACAGGCACTCCTGGTAGCCCAACAGGTAGTCCTGGTAGCCCAACAGGCAGTACTAAGCTTGCCACTAGAAATACTAGAGTGCTTGCGATCGCTCCAACATATGGGCAACTGACACGTCGTATTCGCAGTACTGTTTTAGATACTACTCGTGATTCTAGTCAGCCCGCGATCGCTCCCGATTATCAGCAGTTTCTCTATTTAGCCAATGCGGTTTACGGTTTTTTTAACAACGGTGGCACCCGTTGCTATGTTGCGAGTATTCAACCTACTCAAGGTAGCCAAGGGAATACAACGTTAGATATAACGGGACTGGAAACTACACTAGAGGCACTTCAGAGAATTGATGAAATTTCCTTGGTACTCCTACCAGGAGGATACAACGATGCGATTCGTGATGCCTTGGTGGAACACTGCCACATCAAGACAGGCGATCGCTTTGCAATTTTAGACGCAAAGGGGCCGGATATCGTCCCCTACCAAAATTTGACCCAAACCCTGACGCAAACTACTGCTAGCGGCGGCATCATGCCTAAAACAACTGATTATGCTGCCTGGTATTATCCCTGGATTAAGGTTTATGACCCGGCTGCTGCTTTTGTCAATCTCAATAATGAGAACGGCTTGATGGCAGTACCCCCCAGCGGTCACATGGCGGGAATTTATGCTCGTGTAGATAACAATCGCGGTGTCTTCAAAGCGCCAGCCAATGAACCCATTCTCGGTGCATTAAATGTTACCCAACTCCTCAGTAACAGCGATCAGGCTGGATTGAACCCCGTTGGGGTCAACTGTATCCGAGTGTTGAATAACAATATTTTGGTGTGGGGCGCACGGACAGTTGGTGGTGATGAAAATTATGACCTCAAATATATCAACGTCCGTCGCACGTTGCTGTACCTGGAGAAATCCATTCACCAAGGCACCCAATGGGCAGTGTTTGAGCCGAATGACCAACGGCTGTGGCAGAAAATTACTCGCAATGTCTCTGCATTTCTGACCGAGTTTTGGCGGACTGGAGGGTTATTTGGCACGACTGTGCAAGAGGCGTTTTATATCAAGTGTGATGAAGAAACCAACCCGCCTGATATCCGAGAACTGGGTCAAGTTGTAACGGAAATTGGGGTTGCGATCGTCCGTCCGGCTGAATTTGTCGTCTTCTATGTCAGTCAAATGGCTCCTGCCACTCCAGCCCAATGATGTAATACCAATTTAGTGTGAACTTGCTACACATTTAGATCCCCCCAGCTCCCCTTCAAAAGGCTACCGTGTACACACATCTCTCACTTGACCTCTTGCATACTGCATTTAGCCCCCCTAGCCCCCCAATTTTAGGGGGAACCGGAAATTCAAAGTCCCCCAGAATTGGGGGATTTAGGGGGCGAGAAAGACTTGTGTGTACACCGTAACCTTCAAACGGGGAAGCAAGATTCGCTCTGTTGCAAATGCATTTGAAAACGATGTAACTCTTGCACCTCAACATCTCGTCTCAATCATTGCGGAGGTAGCCGATGCTAGCCAGCTACATGAATAAGGCTCCAGGGGTTTATCAACAGGAAGTATTTCTGCCACTGCAAAGTGGCCTGCCCACTGGCGTTCCAGGATTTGTTGGGTTTGCAGATGCGATCGCACCCTTGGCAGCTTTGCCAACTGGGTTGCAGTTCCCAGATTCCCTCAATAGCGAAATCTACTACAACGCCGACAAAGGACAACTGGCTTGCAGAGGTGTGATGACGCAGGATATCAGGGATGAATTGCTTGCCCTGTCATCCGATCCGACATTCCAACAAGCCGTTTTATTCCTGTATGCGATCGCTCAACAACAACTTTTTATCCTGTACCGCAAACAGGACTTTGCCAACCAATCATTGAGTGCACCGGAACCGTCCAACAGTTATTACTTACTGGACGCAATCAACGGGTTCTTTGAGAATGGCGGCGTGCAATGTTATGTGGTTCGCGCTGATGGGATTTCAGATCGGGAAAAAGCACTTAAAGATGCTCTGAATGCATTGATTCCTATCGTGGATCTGGACTTGGTTGCGATTCCCGATGTCATGATTTTGCAAGACCAAGCCGCCATGCTGCGAGTGCAGCAAGCCGCATTGCAACACTGCGCTCAACTAGACAATCGCATGGCCATTCTAGATGCGTTCCCCAGTCTAGTAAATGGTCAACCCAATTCGCTGCCAATTCAATCCCAACGTACTCAGCTCATCGCCAATCAACTGGAACCCATCAACGGAGCACTCTATTTTCCTTGGGTGCAAAACACGCCCCAAGGTCGCCTCGTCCCACCGTGCGGATATATCGCTGGGGTAATTGCTCGTAGCGATCGCACTCGTGGTGTTTTCAAAGCGCCAGCCAATGAAGAAATCTTAAATATTTTTGACTTAGAAGTTCAAGTTGATGACGCAATACAAGGCGAGTTAAACCCAATTGGTATCAACTGCTTGCGGGCGTTTCCCGGTAGAGGCATTCGCGTTTGGGGAGCGCGAACCCTCTCCCAAGATATCAACTGGCGTTACATCAACGTCCGGCGAATATTTCTCACCCTCTCGCGCTGGATTGACCGAAATATGCTCTGGGCAACCTTTGAAACGAATTCTCCGTTTCTCTGGGTACGAATTCAGCGAGAGTTAAGCGATTACCTGGAAACCTTGTGGCAGGCTGGTGCGCTCAAAGGGCAAACCATTGACCAAGCATTCTACGTAAAATGCGATGCCCAAACCAATCCACCCGAGCTTCGCGATCGCGGACAAGTGGCGATCGAAGTAGGTCTTGCTCCGAACGCTGCTGCCGAATTTATCATAGTCCGAATTGTTCATCATATCGATGCAGTTGGGACGTAATCATTCAGCTTTTTATACCTGAACGACTGTTTGCGTCTACCTTTCATTTTCATTAATTCAACCATCAACTATTAAGTTCAAGGAGAATGACTATGGCGTCTCAAGATCCATATCGTGGCTTTAATTTCCATGTTGAAATTGATGGCATCAGCGAAGCTGGGTTTCAGGAATGCGCGGGTCTAGATGCTACCACCGACCCCGTCGAATATCGGGAAGGTACTGACCCTAACCACGTTCGCCATCTCACCGGATTAAACAAATACTCTCCCATTACCCTGAAACGCGGCATTACCGACTCCGCAAGCCTTTGGACATGGCGAAAGACCGTGATTAGTGGCACAACCCAACGCAAGAACGTATCGATCGTGCTATACGACGAAGCTCAGCAAGAAAAACTGCGTTGGAACTTATCAAAAGCATGGCCCTCGAAGTGGACTGGCCCCAGCTTTAATGCCACCAGTGATGAAGTTGCGATCGAATCAATAGAGATCGTTTACGACGAAATGGTCAAAGCATAAACGATAGCTCATCGTTCGTTGTCAATTGTTACAGGTGTCAAAAATGGCTACACCCCAAATCCTAAATCCTGCGGCGATGCTGCAAACTGAATTTCCCTTCACCCTACCAATGGGCTATGTTGATGCCGATGGCAATCTTCATCGAGAAGGCATCATGCGGTTAGCCACTGCCTTAGATGAAATTGCCCCGCTCAAAGACCCGCGTGTACGAAGTAATCAAGCCTATTTGTTGATGATTTTGCTATCGCGAGTCATCACCAAACTGGGCACGTTGGAGACCATCAACCCCAAAGTTATTGAAGGTTTGTTTGCAGCCGATCTGGCATATTTGCAAGACCTTTACTGCCGTATTAATCAAAACGGTCACGATCGCGTGCGTACTCAATGCCCTTACTGTGAAAAAGAGTTTGACGTGGAACTCAACAGCACGGGGGGATAGTTGGCTACCCCTTGGAGCGACTGCATAAGGAGGTAGCCTACATCGCTTATCACTTTCACTGGTCGCACGAACACATTCTGGCGTTGGAACACCCTGAACGCAAGCGCTGGGTAACAGAAATCGCTGAAATCAATCAACGCCTTAACGAACAAGATTAACGTCAGGAGTAAATCACCCATGCCTGCCATCGGTATCAACACAGTTGCTAACCTTGCTGGAATCTCTCCCGATCCATTCACTTCCTTCAATTTCATGATTGAAGTGAACGGCGAGTTTGTCGGAGCGTTTTCCGAGTGTACTGGTCTGCAAGTGGAGACAGAAATTTACGATTACCGCGAGGGAGGGATGAATGATTATGTTCACCACCTGATTGGTTCTACTAAATATCAACCGCTAATCCTAAAACATGGACTTAGCCCAATTGAAGGTTTGTGGAGTTGGCATCAGGATATTGTTCAGGGAATTGAACAGGGCTTTAAACGCCGCAACGGCACAATTTATTTGTTGGATCAGCAAGGAATTCCGGTGAAGTGGTGGAACTTTAAAGGAGCTTATCCCTATAAGTGGACTGGACCAGAACTAAGAGCAGATTCTAGTAGCGTTGCCTTTGAGAGTGTGGAATTAGTTCACCGAGGACTGAGCCGATCCTCCGCAGCTAATGCCGTTGTTGGGGCTGCTGCTCAACTTTTCTAATCTTTGAAAGAACGTAGGAGCATCCTATGAAAGAGTCATCTCAGCAACCCGTGACGGAAGCGTTGCAGTCTTCCTCACCCATCCAACGCCTCGATCGCCGTCGCACTGAATCCCCTGGAGTCATTAACGTGCGTTCATTCCAGGCTCAGTTGGCTCGTGTACCGGGGTGGATGATGCAGCGCTCTGCATTAGTCGATCAATTACAGAGGCGTTACAACTCTCAAGAGAATTCCTCAGCAGGTGGAGAGGACTTGGTATTGGCTGCCCCATCGCAACCCGTACCCAACGCACTACCTCTGCAAACACCAACTTCTGTACGCACAGCAGCGCCATCATCTTCGGCAAGTGCCTATAACAGAACTACATCTGGCACAATCGCCAAATCGGTTGAAGCAATAGGTGCGTCAGACTCTTCTTTGTCAGACAAATTCCGCGTTAGCCACAAGGCTATTCCCTTACCAAATGGTGAAGGAGGTGCTTCATCCCCAAAAAAGTCTAGTGAGATGCCTTCAACTAATCCTCTAACGAAAAGCGATCGCGCTGAAACAGTCCCATTCCCTCAACCCTCAACCCAACTGCAAAAGGAAATTGGCTCCACCTCGCAGCTATCCCAACAACCTGAATCATCTTTAATTTTGCCCAAACGGGTTAACCCTGATGTTGCACCAACTCCTACAAACGGTTCGACACCTTCCAATTTTTCAGTCAACTCTGGGACAAATATACCTACACAAATCCCCACACAACCATCTACAAATCATTCAACAATTTCCACTCCTTCAGCCCAAGCGGTTGACACCTATTCTCTAATTGCTCCCCCCTTAGCAAGGGGGGCTGGGGGGGTTCCAGATGTGACAGGGGAAAAGCCAATTGGTATTACTCAAGAAATTTCTGGAACGCTGAATCAGTCTCAACCGTTAGAGCCGAAATTAATTTTCCCCAAACGGATTAACCCAGAAGTTTATCAACCCTCTACCAGTTCGGGAGAAAACTTCAGTTCTTCACCCAAACTACCAACAGGAGCGGGAACTGATGTCAAATCTGAAATAATCGGGCAAACGGTTGAGCGATCGCGTCCACCTACAGCCCAATCTAAGGTGGCGTCAGAAATTACATCTATACCCAATACATCCCAGCAGGCTGAACTATCTCTAATTTTGCCGAAGCGAATCAATCAAGATAATTCATCTGATTCTGCTGGTAGTTCTGTTAGCCTGAATCACTCACCAGAAACTCAAGTTGAACGCTCTTCGTTGAGCAAAAATGCCGCCGAACCGGAAAGTACTAACAGTTATAATTCTGCTCCTATAAATCCATCAAAGGTAATTCAAAAAATTGCTGGAACACTGAATCAAGCCCAACCCTTAGAACCAAAATTAATTTTCCCCAAACGGATTAACGCAGAAGTTTATCAACCCTCTACCAGTTTGAGAGAAAAGTTCAGTTCTTCACCCAAACTATCAACAGGAGCGGGGACTAATTTATATTCTGAAATAATCGGGCAAACTGTTGAGCGATCGCGTCCACCTACAGCCCAACCTACGGTAGCGCCAGAAATCACATATACACCCAATATATCTCAACAGGTTGAATTATCTCTAATCCTGCCGAAGCGAATCAATCAAGATACTTCCCAAGAGTCTGTTGGTAGTTCTGTTAGCCTGAATCATTCATCAGAAACTCAAATTAAACGCTTATCGTTGAGCAAAAATGCAGCTAAAACGGCAAGTGCTAACAGTTATACTTCTGCTCCTATAAATCCATCAAAGGTAACTCAAGGAATTGCTGGAACGCTGAATCAGTCTCAACCCTTAGAACCGAAATTGATTTTACCAAAACGGATTGACCCAGAGGTTTACCAACCTTCTACCAGTTCGGGAGAAAACTTCAGTTCTTCACCCAAAGTGATAACAGGAATGGGAGCTGATGTCAAATCTGAAATAGGAAAAACTGTTGAGCGATCGCGTCCAATTCCAACCCAACCCACAGTAGCGTCAGAAATTACATCTACACCCAATACATCCCAACAGACCGAACTATCTTTAATTCTGCCAAAACGAATTAATCAAGATATTTCATTCAATTCTGCCAATGATTCTATCTTGGCAAAACGGGAAACAAAAAATGAAAATGTGGAAACGAAACAGGATGACTTGAATACGTCTAACGTGGCGATCGC
>DATNPC010001071.1:0-14296 GCA_036703375.1 Allocoleopsis sp. | reverse complement strand
GTCTTTCCCTTTCACTTTGAACTCGTAGATTATCAATGGCTCGACCAAATCACCTTTTTATTATGTTACTACTTTTGACATAATAACAGGATTAAGTTTTGTGTCTTCGTCGTCAAATCCATTGGTCAACGAAGGTACGTAGCTGACCCCGCCTTATATCCCACTTCTTCAGATGTGAGATATAAGGCGCTTTCTATAACATGAATGCTTTTTTGGGGACTATTCACCACTGGAGCGATGTGAGAACAGAACTTGATCCATCTGAAGTGAATAGGGGTAAAGTAAACCAGAATGTGGCTCCGCAGTTAGGACTACTGATCGCTCCAATTTCTCCACCATGTGCTGTGATGATTTGGCGACAAAGATACAACCCCAAACCAAGACCCATGGTTCGTGTTGTTGCGCTACCTCGCGTGTAGAGTTCAAATAAATCAGCGCATTGCTCGGCTGTCATCCCAATCCCGTTGTCGGAAACACAACAACGTACCCATTCGGTTTTGGATTGGGGATTGTCCGGGCTTCCTGACTCCGAGCTATCTACGGTAATTGTCTCAGCGCTAAGTGTTAGCGTCACTCCGGGGGGATTGTATTTGAGGGCGTTGGCAATCAGGTTTTCAAACACCCGCCAGAGTTGATTGGGATCGACCCATAGGGCAGGTAATTTTTCTGGAATTAGATGGTTTAATGTGGCTTGATGGTTTGCCAAAATTGGCTCCCAATCTTCGACCAAGCGCTGAGTCAGCGCGTGTAGTTGTAGGGGTTGACGTTCTAGGGGGATGCCCCAGACTTCGCTGGCATGAGCCTCTACTAAGGAGTTAATTAGATCGAGTTGGCGATCGCAACTCGTCACCATTCGCTCCAGAATAGAACGTAAATTCAGCGGGGTTCGTTGTAAGTTGTTTGTTGTGGATTGTTCCTCACCATCGACTATCGACCACGAACGGGAGAGTACGTTTTTCAATACCATCGACATCCCTGTAACTGGGTTACGCAAATCGTGAGAGACGGAGTGGAGGAAGATACGTAAACTATCTTCCGCTTTTTTTCGTTCGCCAATTTCCTGCTGCAACTGCTGATTTTGGCCTTGGAGTTGTCTGCGTAAGTTTTGTAGTGATAAGTGAGTGTTAATACGGGCGAGGACTTCTTGGGATTGAATGGGTTTGGTCACGTAATCCACTGCCCCTACATTAAAGCCTTTGACCTTGTCTTCTGTCTCAGTCAAAGCCGTCATAAAAATTACAGGAATATCTTTAGTTCGATCATTTTCTTTTAAAAGGCGACAGGTCTCAAACCCATCCACTCCTGGCATCATCACATCTAAAAGAATGAGATCGGGTAACACATATTCCATTTGCTGGATAGCGCTTTCACCATCTTGCGCCACCAAAAGTCTGAAGCCAGCTTGACTTAAAAAATCGATTAAAATACTTAAATTAGTCGGATTGTCATCAACCAACAAAATAGTGCTTTTTGAGGAGATTTCCAGTTCACTCATGACGGGTTACATACTGCTTGATAAACTCCTGGAGCTTTTTGACTTGAAAACTTTTGGCTAACTGATGTATCTCACTGGCAAACGGGATGAACTTCTCCTCCAAAGTTTTGAGTCTTGCCGCTCGCTCTTGAATGCCGAGCACGTCGCCAATTAAGGCTAATTGATACAACGCACTCACCTCTTCATCGGGTGGACTCACTATAGGTGCAGAGGCAGGAGAAGAACTATCCTCAAGACTGACATTAATTGCCCCACTATTTTCTTCTAACTCATAAATCCATTCCAATCCTAGATGGCGTTGCAACTTTTCTAAGAGTTCTCCGCTGCGGATTGGCTTGGCGATAAAATCATCACAACCAGCCGCTAGACTTTGACGATGATCGCGATCGAACGCGCTAGCTGAGGCAGCAATCACCACTACGTCTGCGAGGTTATTGGTTTGTCGCAATTGTCGAGTTGCCTCAAATCCATCTAGCACGGGCATCACCAAATCCATTAAGACAACGTCAGGTTGAAATTCCACGGCTTTATGCAGACAGTCTTGCCCCTCTATAGCTTCCCTCACTTCAAACCCTAAAGGTGTGAGGAGATTAACCAAGACAGAACGATTCTCCCATTTGTCGTCCACCACTAGCACTTTACGTCGATCGCCAACAAAACCGATGATGGTTCTCTCCTCTTGTTCGGGAAGCTGTAGGCAGTCAGCGACTTCGGGCAATTCTAGTTCTAGCCAAAAAATACTGCCTTCTCCTGGCGCACTTTTCACCTCCAAGGAACTTCCCATCATTTCAGTTAACCGCTTGCTGATAGCCAAACCCAATCCCGTTCCACCGATAAAATGCCGCTTTTCACCCACTTGCTGGAACGGCAAAAAGATTTCTTCTACCTTTTCAGGTGCAATGCCAATGCCTGTATCTTCGACTTGAAAGCGAATTTTTTGAGTTGTTGGTTGTTGATTGTTGGTTGTTGGTTCCGCTGTTTGCTCCTGGGCAAGAGCAGGTTGGGGATGTAGCGAGCGCTCTGTGACTACTGACACATAACCTACCTTAAAAGCAACTCCACCTTTTTGAGTAAATTTAACGGCATTACCGAGTAAATTAATTAAAATTTGCCGCAGCTTCTGCTCGTCGCCGCGAACTACTTTGGGTAGCGTCGAAAGGTGTTCGTAGAGAAAGGTAAGCCCTTTTTGTTGAGCGCGAAAGCGGAACATTTCGACAATGCTCTTGAGAAATTCAGGGAAGCAGAACTCACTCACATACAGTTCCATTCGCCTCGCTTCGATTTTGGAAAGATCCAAAATATCGTTAATCAGCATCAACAGGTGTTCGCCGCACTGTTGAATAATCTCTATCCCTTGCTGTTGTTGAGCCGTTATGTTTTTGTTCCGTTGGAGAATCTGAGCATAACCGAGAATGCCGTTCAAAGGAGTTCTGAGTTCGTGGCTCATATTGGCTAAAAATTCGCTCTTGGCCTGATTAGCCACCTCGGCAGCTACTTTCGCTTTCCGCAATTCTTCTTCCGCCTGGATGCGATCGCTAACATCACGAGAGATCGTGACAATGTGCAGCGGATTTCCCCCACTATCTCTGACACAGGAGGCGGTAGAAACATACCAGCACCAACTCCCATCCTTGTGTCTGAAGCGATATTCAGGAGTGGTAAAACTGTCACTACTTTCGAGTAACTTGGCTTCCAGAAAACTCGTTAACTTGGGTAAGTCGTCTGGATGAATGAACGGCCTCCACTCTCGACCAATCATCTCTTCGATTTCATATCCCATCGCTCGTGGGTGATTCGGTGAGAGATAGAGATATTTCCCATCCAAAGAGATGACAGAAATAAAGTCGTTCGCGTTCTCGACAATGCTCCGATAGCGCTCTTCGCTCTCTTGTAATGCCTCCTGTACCCGTTGGCGCTCGGTAATCTCAACGTGCAATCGCTCGTTCGTTGCTTGCAGGTGAGCGGTTCGTTCGGCAACACGGCGTTCTAGCTCTTGATTGCGCCGCTCTAAGTCAGCATTGAGTCGCTGTACCTCTTCATAAAGGTTAGCTTGTTGGATAGCGATCGCAACTTGAGTTCCTAGTTTCTCCAACAGATCGATTTGAAAGCGCTGCCACTCTCTCGGCCCCGTACATTGATGAACGACAAGGACTCCAAATAACTGTTCGCTCACCAGAATGGGGACGGCAATACTCGCTTTAATTTGAAAGAGAGTGGCGTATTTGGCACGCTGTTGAGAAAGCTCGTGAAGTGTCAGATCGTTCAATACCTGAACCTTCCCCTGGCTGTAGAGTTCTCGCATCTCATCGATATAAGCGCGATCTTCGATGACTAATCCCAACGCGGAAAACCAGTTAGGAGCAACTGATTCAGCTAATACCACTCCTCTCCATCGGGTGCAATCGTCAGTTGGTTGAGACTGACTAGGGCACTGGAGGAAGGTAGCTTCCACATCCAGGGAATTTCCCCGTCCCCCCATCTCCCCATCTCCCCGTCTCCCCGTCTCCCCGTCTCCCCATCCCCCCATCTCCGCATCCCCTCTGCCTTCTGCCTTTTCTTGTTCAATTTTTTCAAAGCGATAAACCATGACGCGATCGGCTGCCAGAAACTGCCGCACTTCCGCTACTGTGGTATTGAGGATCTGTTCGAGGTCGAGAGAACTACGGATTCGTAGGGCAATTTCTCGGAGCAAGCGATCGCGTTGAGCTGTTGCACGGAGTTGCTCGATCGCCTGCTTGCGCTGGGTGACATCGCGTATAATTGCCTGAATATAGGTTTGACCTTGTAACTGCATTTGATTCAGGCTAACTTCCGCATCGAAAAGCGTCCCATCAGAGCGCCTCGCCTGCCACTCAAACACCTGCGGCTGCGAGGGGAGCAAGCGGAGTAATTCCAATCCTTTTTCCCGAGAATCTCGCCCATCCGGTTGGCAAGCTGCCGAGAAGCGCTCGATGGGTGAATGAATGATCTCGTCACGACTACAGGCGTAGACTTCTAAAGCTTTGGCATTACAGTCGATGAATCTGTCTCCCTGAATCAGGAATATGGCATCGTTGGCGCGATCGAATACACTGCGGTACTTGATTTCACTTTCTTGCAGGGCAATTTCTGCTTGTTTGCGATCGGTAATATCCTGTGACATCACCATCCCCGCAAAGATTTCTCCTTGTTCGTTTTTCACAGGGAGGGTGTGTACAACATAAATCCGGTTTTCATGGGAGACTTCAGTTACCGTCACTGTACCTGCCAATGCAGCTCGATAAGTTGGTTCTATTTGGATGCAGGTGTCGGGTGGCAACGCCTCCCACAGCGTTTTTCCTTCCATGGACTCTTTGGAAAGGCCCACTGTCGCTAATCCCTTCCCTTCCGCTAGGATATAGCGTAGGTCTCGATCGAACAGCAAAACTACACCATTGGGAAAGTTCCGAGCCATGGTGCGATATAGTTGTTCGCTTTGGGTGAGTTCCTCGATTAGCGATCGCAACTGAGCCGTCATGCGATTGAACGTGGCCGCTAACACACCCAACTCGTTGTGCCGTCCCACGTTCACCCTAGTGTCCAAGCTTCCCGCACTAATTTGAGCCGCCGCCCGTGTTAAGCGTTGTAGAGGCCGCACAATTTTTCGAGCAAAGAACACGCCTAAACTCGCAGCTACCACCAGTGCCAGCACTAGCACTACACCCATGACAAACAGCATGCGTCGCACGGGGGCATAGGCTTCAGCCGTCGGAAGTTCTACCACTACTTTCCAACGCAAGCTGCGAATCGGCGCGATCGAGCCAATCACTTCCTCTCCTTTCAACCCGGTGTAGGTAGTTAGAGGTTTTGTAGTGTTCAATGGGGTGGAGTGTTGAATAAAAGGATAATTAGAAAGGTCTTGCAGAGTCAATCGTCCCGGCACTCTGCCTTGAGCGGCAATTAAAAAATTTCGGTTGTCAATAACATAGGCGTAACCCGTCTCGCCCACCTTAGTTTGGTAGATGACGAACCAAAGAAACTTTAAATTAATCCGGGCGACTAAGACACCATTCACCTCATCTTGTCGGTTACGAATGGGTACAGCTAGGGTAACAACAGGCTGGTCGATCGCGCGATCGATTTCTACAGGGCTGACGACATCTTCTTGTTGCCTAATCGCTTGTAAAAACCATGAGGAACCTGCCGCGTTATCGAACGTCACGGGTTGATATGGTGAAACGGTGGAGATAGCTCGACCTGTTTTATCTAAAATCGCAACAGCTTCATAGGCACTATTGTGCCGAGTTAATGCTTCTAATAATTTTGTTTGAACGTCTTGCGACAGATCGGTTAGACCCTGTACCCTCGCCAAGTAGCTGAGTTTACGCTGCAAGTCATCTAAATAACCATCAATCGCAATTGCCGTAGCATGAGAGCGCTCTTGCTGAACTGCTTCCAGCTGTTGCCGTTGCACCTGAAAACTTAAGGAGATTAATATCCCTGATGTCAGAAGTAGCACTATCGCAACCAGCAGAACGATACCAATCCTGAGCTGATTTGCGACAGAAAAAAAATTGTATCTTATTGGCTGTAAAACAAGGTCAGGCAACCTTCTATTCATAAAGCCTCTCTACAGTGGCCAGTGAGCAGTGACCAGTGAGCAGTGACCAGTGGCCAGTGAGCAGTGACCAGTTGTCAGTTACGAGCAATCAGCACTTCGGGGAGAAATTTCTGCCTGAAGCCTTGTTCACTGCTCACTGATAACTGGTCACTGAAGATGAATACCTTAGTCTCTATTTAGAGACTACTGAAAATTACTATCAAAAATTATTATTCAAGGAGAAACATCGATTTTACCTGTAATAATATCCCGTTTGACTGAGTTAACATAAGCTTCTTGTTGGGCAGTCAGCGAACCATTGAAAGGAGCTAAGTCCTGAACCTCCTCCAAAAGACCAAACTTATACTGTTTACCTTCCCAGCGGCCCTGCTGAACCAGAGTTGCGCCTTCTAGCAATAACGCAGGTACCTCTTGAACAACACTGGTGAGGAGAAACTTAGGTGTTGGTTGTTGAGTCGGGCTAACCAGATTGAAACTATGCATCCAGCCGATCGCATAAACATTTTGGCTTTCTTGTACTGCCTTGAGCACACCATAATTCGCATCACCCGCATCTGTAACCAGAACATCTGCACCTGCTGCAATTTGAGCCAGCGCCATCCTCCTAGCTTTATCAGCATCTGACCAACTGTTAACCCAGTTGATCGAGGCGACGACAGAAGACTTCGTGTTCTTGGCACCCCGTTGCAAAAGAGCGGCCTCTTCCTGTGTGATGGGATAGGGTTGGCCGCCGAAATAAGCAACTTTATTTGTTTTGGTTTTGAGTGCAGCAACCACTCCTGATAAATAGCCGATTTCCCCACTGCGGAATGCTAGCGCTCCGAAGTTATTATTATTACCTGCATAAGATCCCGTGACCGAGAACTTAACGCGGGGAAATTCCTTTGCAACTGCTTTGGCTGCCTCTAGGTAGTCCTCGCTGTGAACGATGATAAAGTCAAACCCTTGTTGGGCATATTGACGCGAGCGCTTTTCCCAATCAGCAGGCGGTACGTTGGCACGGTAAGCCACTTGCGCCCCAAGTTGCTTCTCAATTAACTTCAACCCTTGATAACCGGCTTGATTCCAGCCGTTGTCGTTAATTCGTCCGGGTAAAATAATGGCAACTTTAAACGCACCTGGTGTTTCAGTGGCAGCTGTCAGCGCGTTATCGTTATTTGCAATACTGCAAGCGCCTAACAGTAGAGTGAGAACGAGTACGAGGGTTGTGGTGATGGCTCGCAGAGTAGAGTTTTGCGCGATCGCAAATCGAGTCGATCTTCCGTTCGATTGAAGTTGGTCGTTGATACAATTGGTTTGCTCGACATCAAGCTGCATAACCAAGCTACTGACCTGTAGAAAAAGCGATCGTTAACATCACTAGCCCTTAAGCAATGACGAGGCAAGGCTGTCAGCTTCATGCCATCAATATCTTGCTCATCCCACGCAGAAACTATGGTATCGTGCGATCGCGCCCCATAGGAACTTGAGTCATTTGAAGCCAGCAATTATTCACCTGAATCATCTCGCAACAGGTAAGTCAATCAACGTTAATGCATACCCTCAAAAGTTAGATGCTCTCTCAAAACATCTACCAACCTGCTGTCAAGCTATCGGTCATCATACCCGTTTACAAGGAATTGCACACCTTGCCCGCGGTACTAGCTAGAGTAATTCAGGCTCTCCCGGAAGTTCTCAAGGAACTGATTGTGGTAGACGATGGCTCTACCGATGGTACTCAGGAGTGGCTGCTAGAAACCTTTGGTGAAACGACTCTTAACCCTGTTTATGTAACCCTTGACTCTGGCGGGCAGTTAGTAGTATTGCAAGGGAATGAGCGCCAACGACCAGAGTCTTGTACTAGTACCGCCTTATCTCAGTATTCTCCCGTCGCTGTAAAGGTCATTCTTCATAAACACAATAAAGGCAAGGGAGCTGCTCTCCGTACTGGGTTCCAAGGTGCCAGTGGGGATGTTTTAGTGATTCAAGATGCGGACTTAGAGTATGACCCTCAAGATTGGCAACGAATGTGGAGACTTATCGCCGAAGGGTGGGCTGATGTGGTTTACGGGTCGCGGTTCTACGGCGAACCTCACCGCGTTCTCTATTTCCACCATTTGCTGGGCAACAAGGTCATCTCCAACCTAATCAATTTGCTCTGCGACATAACACTTACCGATATTGAGGTCTGCTACAAAATGTTTCGCCGAGAGGTATTAGACAGTTTAAAGCTGACCTGCAATGACTTTGGGTTTGAGGTGGAATTCACTGTAAAGGTGACCAAACCTCGCCGTTGGCGTATCTACGAGGTCGGTATTTCCTACTACGGGCGAACCTATGTCGAGGGGAAGAAAATCAACTGGAAAGATGGGATAAAGGCTCTATGGTACATCATCAAGTTTTGGTTAAAAGGTTAATCGTACAAATCGCGTCAACCCAACAATGCTTTCTAGGAGCTAAGTATTGTTGAGTTGGTGGAGGAGCAGCACTGGGACTCTATTTATGCTTAAATCTTGTCAAACCGGAGGTCAATTGTGGAAGTTAATGCCCAAACGTTTTGGTTAGAGAATCTACAACAGGCTAACCGCTACAACAATTGGATCTTTTCTCAAATCCTTCCCCACTTAGGTAGTGAAGTGTTGGAAGTAGGATGTGGAAATGGAAATTTTACAGTACTTCTGGCACAGAAGTGCTCGCGGGTTGTGGCAGTAGATCTTAATGAGGACTATGTTCTAGTAACCAAAAGTAGACTAAAAGGAAATTCAGGAGTTGAAGTATTAGTTGCAGATGCCACTCAGCTTCAAGAGAAGCGTTATTACGACAGGGTGATCATGCTAGATGTACTTGAACATATAGAGGATGATATTCAGATACTTTACCAACTGAAAAATTGCTTAAAGCCGGGAGGAAAACTTATTGTTAAAGTCCCGGCTCTAGAGTGCCTGTATAGTCCGATGGATAAAGCGATCGGTCATTATCGACGCTATAACAAGAAAACACTGATTAACACATTGAGAAAAGCTAATTTCTCCCATCCTTCGGTTTGGTATTTCAACGTTGCAGGCATTTGTGGATGGTGGTTTAATGGTAAGGTTTTAGGTTGTACGACGCCTCCTGCCGAACAAGTTGGTTTATTCAATCAAATCGTGCCTTTATTGAGTGTTATTGAAGCTAGAATCAAGCTTCCTATCGGTCTATCTTTATTTGGCGTAGCCACTAACGCCTAAAGTCTTCTTTTTCAAAAAATTATCAGTATCTAACAGCTCCTAGTTTGAGAGGTAACTGCTAGTGCTTTTCTTTTTTGTTGCTTGGACTAGTCTCATTACACTTTGCTTTGTGATAGGGACAGCTATTCTTGGTAAGGTTAAAGATGATTGTTTTGAACGAATCGGCGATCGCTTTATAGTGGCGATATGGCTGGGAGTAGTCATCCTTTGCGTTTCTCTTCTAGCCGTATCACTTGTTCTACCTTTGTCTCCATTAGTGGGTACAGTAGTTGCTGCTAGTCTGGCTGCGGTAGCTCTTCAGTCCCCTTTCACTAGAACAGAGATTGTTGCTTTGTTATCAGCTCTGTCAACACGATGGATTTTGGGATTTATTGTTTTAGAACTCGTTGTGGCTGCATCCACCGCCCAAGTAATTACTTATTTCGATACAGGGCTTTACCATTTTCAAGTTATCCAATGGTTATCTCAGTTTAAAGCAGTTATAGGTCTAGCCTTAATCCATAGTCGATTCGGATTTACCTCGTCTTGGTTCACTCTAGCGGCACCCTTCAATGCTGGAATTTTTGAGGCGCGAATAGGAGCACTTACAGGTGGCTTTGCTTTTCTGTTAGCTACCTTCCATTTTCTAATTAGTCTCACTCGGATTTTACAAAATCGAGAACTGTTAGAAGACTGGTTTTTAGTTATTTCATCCTTTATTTACCTTCCTATTCTTAATCTGACTGGGATGCAGGTATCCCCCTCTCCTGATTTGCCTTTAATCATTCTTACAGTAGTGGCAACTTGGGCAATTCTTATTTTAATTAAAAAACGCAAGGGAAATCATATTATAAATCCTACACTTATACCTTTAATATTAGCATCTGGAGCTGTAACAATGAAGCTCAGTGCTATTCCTTTGCTAGTTGTTTCCAGTTTTTTCTACATCTTTGAAAGGAGATTGAGCATTCAGCGCATCTTTTTTTGTAGCGCCATCGTTTGTCTACTGCTGTTGCCCATGTTGGGATTTGGAATTATTACTTCTGGATGCCCTCTCTATCCATCATCTTTGATGTGCCTCGACTTACCCTGGTCATTGGGAGTCCAAAACGCTAAAGAAATGTCTGAAGTTATACAAAATTGGGCGAGGTGGACGGGTTCAACTCCAGCCAATGCAAATGATTGGAATTGGTTATGGCACTGGCTCAACTCTGAAAAACAGGCAACTTTCCTAATAATTTTATCAATTTTATCTACAGTCGGTATTGCGAGAGCATCAAATAAAAACCAAGTTAGCGGTCAAAACTATGTACTAGCACTAGGAGGATTGGGAATTGCCTTTATGATGTATGGTGCACCTTCCTTGAGATTTGGATTAGGGTATCTTTGTGTTTTGCCAGCCTTTTTTCTCGCTGCCCATTGCAAGATAGGCTCTCCAGGCAGGGCAATAGCGGTGCTGGTAATCTCAGGAGTTTCAAATGTATGGCTGGGACTATCTACGACTGGGTTGGCTATCCTGGGAGCTACTGTAATTAGTTTTCTGCTTATTTGGTTCGATCTCTCTAAAATTAACCACAAATTTTTATTAACAGTTATCTTCTTTTTGATCAGCATAGTTCCGTTGCGAATGTTTTTAGCAAGCCCTAATCTTCAACTTCATCTTCTTTTACCACCTCAGATGCAAACTCCCCATCCAACGGAGGTGTTAAATAGGCAAGTCAACGATATCAAGTATATAGTTCTTCCGCACTCATCAAGCCAAGACCAATGCTGGGCAGCAGAGCTACCTTGCACTCCAGGACTTTCTTATGAAAATATAGAACTTCGCGATCCAGAACGTGGAATTGGAGGAGGATTTATTCGGAAGTAACACCAAATCCGGTCAGTTCCCTCTCTTTTTCTTAAAGCCTGCCTCCGCAGGCTTTGTTTGTGTAGTCGTAACTTCAGTCTTCAGGTTAAAGAAGGATTGAAGGAGTGAATTTGGCATCACGCTAAACTGCATACTTGAGGAAGAACAAATATCAACTGGCTTGTGGCGGCTCTCTGGGAATTAGCTTGTGGAAGCTCTCTGGGAATTTGGCATCTGTAGTTTCTACAGCCCTAGGAGCTTTTGGACGCTTTCTCAAACTTTCGACAAAATGCAAGTACGCCAAGCTACCCAGCACTAAAATGGCAATTCTTCCAATAATTACATAAGGTTTTGCTAGGTTCCAAAAATTGATGGGTGATGTTTTGCTCATCTATTATTCAGTCCAAAATTTTACTTTAACCAAGCCTACTTGAAGGCGATTGCCTTCCGCTCATCTCCTGAGACATCAACAAGAGTGTCTAGTTAACTACGATAAATCTACCGAATTAACGTATTTTTGAGATAAGAGGTATCGTGACACAAATTTTTAGAAGAATCAAGACTTAAATTTCATAAAATCGACCGACTTACAGGTGTTTGCGAAATGCATCCTGCGTCACGGCACGCAGCTGCACGCCCCTACTGGAATTTTGGGTGATTCTCAACTGCCAAGTACCGGTTTCAATCAAGCAGTTGTGGCGGTTCGGATTCCTGCTCTAGGCCGTCAATCGCTGATGCCACCAACTTAGGCGGGATGTCTTCTTGTTGCTGGGCAACGGCTTTGAGCTTGAGGTAAAAGCCAGAAATGTCGGGTGGTGGAGTGAATTGGTGAATGGGTTGCTTTTGCGTCTCGCAGCGCGACCAGTTGGCCTCATAGGTGGGATTGGCATTCTGGTGAGACGATTCCTCAGAGAGTGGGTCATCCGAGTTCACTTCTTCTTCGATCGCCTCTTCAAGAACAGGAACTGGCGGAGGTTGAATGTCCTGAGGTACGGGTTCAGAGCTGATGAGTTCCTCCTCATGACTTCTCGCGTTCCACTCGTCGATGAGGTCTGGGATAGTGGCAACGGGTTCTAATACATCCAGATACAACGGCAAACTCTGTTCCCGTGCCAAGTGATTTAAGGCTTGGTTGAGTGGTGCCGCTAAATTCTGGGGCAGTTTGCGAGAAATCAGCCGCTCGAATTCATGAGTGAAGCGGTGGATTGGCTGTCCGCGCCGGGTCCAAACCGCCAAGATTTGCTCGACAGAAATGGCTTTGTAACGGCCCTGATACAGCGCCTCAATGACCGCTAAACGCACCCAATGGGCTGGATAATTCTTCAACCACAAACTGACTAATTCTTCAGGCGTGTATCCCCTGAGTTCAAACCCATAGTGTCGCAGCAATGCGATCGCATAGGCAATGGTCGAGTCTGTGGTTGACTCCCTCAGCTCGATTTTAGGTATCCCTCCCTGACTCAAGGAGGGTTGGGGGGATTGAATTTTGGACGGGGAGATGGGTGGGTTGGGGAGAAAAGTCTCTCCGACTCCTTGACTCCCCCGTGCCTGAAGCTCATTCATCAGACCTCAGCTCGACGGCATTGACACAATATATGGGGAACTAATCGCACTTACACGTCCTGTTCTCACTAACGCCTGATACACAAAAGCAGTTGCCTCAGCGCGTGTAGTTTCCTGCTTTGGTTGCAAGAGAGACACTTTAGGATAATTTATGATAATGCCTGCCTGCGTGGCAGCTGCAACTGCGGGTTTAGCATAAGCTGGAATACTATCGCGATCTTCGTAAATTTCCAAGACTTTTTCTTCAGCATTTGGTAAAGATAGTCCTGTTACTAAAGAGGTAATTAACTCTAGTCGCTGTAAATTTTGCTCCGGGTGAAAGGTTTGATCGGGAAACCCAGACAGGAAAGCTCCTCGATACGCTTGGTCGATTAGAGGGGAGGCCCAGAAATCGACAGGGACATCGATAAACCGAGTGGCTGGACGGATGGGAGTTGGGTTAAATACCTTCACGACTAGCGCCGCATACTGTGCCCTCGTCAAGGGGTCGTTGGGTTTAAAGCTACCATCCGCGAAGCCACTGACTAAGTTGAGGTTACCCAGACGACGAATAAAATCAGCAGCCCAGTGTTGCCCAATATCCGTAAACGACGGCGTGAAGGGGTCAGCATTGACGATATAGGGAGATGCGATCGCATCGGCTCGTCCCGTTGCCACCAATGCCTGATAAATTAAGGCAGCGACCTCAGCGCGAGTAATGTTGCGAAGAGGTTCGAGGCGATCGGGTTTGGGATAATTCACCACTAGTCGTCGTTGCGTTGCCGTGGAGAGGGCATCGGTGGCGTAACTGGGAATCTGGGCGCGATCGCTATAAAACTGGAGCAAGCTAGGATTACTACCACTGAGTCCTAATCCATTCACCAGCGATACCAACGCCTGTACCCGCGTTAAATTTTGATCCGGTCGAAACGTTCCATCCGGAAATCCCGAAACAAAACCCATAGCAGCCGCTTGGTTAATAGCCGCTGATGCCCAAAAATTAGCAGGCACATCTGAAAACGTCACCGTACTAATTCCCGGTTGCCGAGGCAGCTCAAACGTTTTGGCAATAATCGCCGCATACTCGGCGCGCGTGATGCTCGCTTCTGGCTTAAACGTCCCATCGGGAAAGCCACGAATCAGACCCTTCGTCACTAAGGCCTGAACAAATGCCGCTCCCCAATGACTGACAATGTCGCTAAATTGAGTTGGTCCAGTGCTTGGGGCGGGGATGAGAGAGGAACGCAACGTGACTGAACCTTGCACTCGTGCCGGGTTTAATTGATTGCCCACTGAAATCAACGTCAACGACGTACTATTTTGCAAATCGACCGGACCGTTATCTCGCAAAATGTTGCCAGCTGGGTCTTGACTGCTGCCCAAATCGGGTCGGGCATCTCCCGTCACCATCAAGCCGCCTGCCGTATTTTTCTCAATTAAATTACGCCGCAGCACGGGTCGAGCGCCACGCGAGAGGAAAATCCCAGTATTGTTACTGACCAAGTTGTTGTCTGCCACTAACGGCGCGGCGGAATCGCTGATGGCAATACCATACCCTGTTTTTTGACAAAGATTGCGTCGCACTTCTCCTTTTGCATTGCGGACTAACAGAATACCACTAGCCGCATTTTGCACAAAAACGTTAT
>DATNPC010001070.1:0-6315 GCA_036703375.1 Allocoleopsis sp. | reverse complement strand
AGCCGTTGGTGCCTTCCGATTTGAGTCGGTTGCAACCCGGACAAGCCCAATACACTGTCCTGTTGAATGCCAAAGGTGGCATCATCGACGACATCATCTTCTATTACCAAGGGGAAAATGCTGACGGCGAGCAACGCGGAGTGATGATTGTCAATGCCGCAACCCGAGTGAGAGATAAAGCCTGGGTGTTTGCACAGATAGAATCAGCAGACATTCATTTCCAAGACTTCTCCAAGGACAAAGTTTTGATTGCTGTTCAGGGCCCGCAAGCGGTTGCGTATCTTCAGCCGTTTGTTGAGGAAGACTTAACTTCGGTGAAAGCGTTTGGTCATTTAGAAGCAACGGTTCTAGGTCAACCGGCCTTCATCGCTAGAACTGGCTACACGGGTGAGGATGGATTTGAAGTAATGGTAGACCCTGATGTGGGGATAGAACTGTGGCGCAGTTTATCGGCGGCAGGTGTGACTCCCTGCGGATTGGGGGCGAGAGATACTCTGCGACTGGAAGCGGCGATGGCGCTGTACGGACAGGACATTACCGAAACCACAACCCCTTTAGAAGCGGGTTTGGGTTGGGTGGTTCACCTCGATACTAAAAGTGATTTTATCGGACGATCGGTACTAGAGCAGCAAAAAGCCAATGGGGTGGAAAAACGCTTGGTAGGCTTGGAAATGCAAGGGCGTCACATTGCCCGTCATGGTTATCCAGTGGTGCAGGCAGGGCAAGCTGTCGGAGAAGTGACGAGTGGCACCCTTTCGCTTACTTTAGGAAAAGCGATCGCATTAGCTTATGTTCCCACGTCCCTCTCGAAAATTGGTCAGCAATTAGAGGTAGAAATTCGGGGTAAGACTTATCCGGCTACAGTTGTGAAAAAGCCATTTTATCGATCGCCGAGTCGTTTATCGAGCAGCTAAATTTGTGGCACAACGTTAGGATCGATCGCAATTAGTTACTGTCATAGGTGCAGATTACACTCATGGGAAGTTGTACACTTAGCTCGGTTTTGTAATGAGGACATAAGATGACCTTTGAATATCCTGAGGATTTGAAGTATCTCGATACCCACGAGTATGTACGGCTTGATGGGGAAATTGCCACAGTTGGTATCACGGCGTTCGCCGTCGATCAGTTGGGTGATATCGTGTTTCTGGAACTGCCGGAGATTGGTGATGCTCTGGAAAAAGGCGAGAGTTTTGGCAGCGTTGAATCGGTGAAAGCGGTTGAAGAGCTAAATGCCCCCGTTTCCGGTACAGTAATCGAGCGCAATAGCGTACTGGTTGATGCTCCCGAAGCGATTAGCGACGACCCATATGGTGACGGTTGGTTAGTCAAGGTACGCCTCGATGACCCGGACGAACCCATCGAAGCCATGTCTGCCGAGGAGTATCGCGCTCAAGTCGAAGGAGAGTAGGGCTTGCAAGTTTAATACTTGACAAATGACCGCCGACTTCTCAAAAAATATTGCAAAATATGAAGTAGGCGTGTCAGTGACAAGATACACTGTCAGTGATTACCTGTATACCGAGTTAAGCGATCGCTTCTGAAAAGCTAATGCTTGACCTGGATAGTACGCTGGTTGGCTGAAGGACGGGAAAACGTTATTTGTGTGTTCCAGTAACAGATGGCTCGGTCATTTCCCATGTTGGACGGGTCTGAGGTTAGCGATTTTAAAGCAGTACCGACCTCACTAGCATGGTGCGTTAGTTTGCCGAATTCCATGATTTGAAAAGCGGAGGTTTTTGCTTTTTGTAAAGCTCCTGTAAAGCTGGCTACTCTCTGAAAATCCTGCTCTACCTTATATACATGAAGAGCGCCTCTGCATAATGCGATCGCTCCTTTAGCCAAACCCCAAATCTAAAGACACGCGACATCAGGTCAACCTCTCCTTTCCTCGGTTTTCTATGCAAAATTTGAATATCACTGTTAACAACAAGGCAAACGGCAATGGCGCGCAGCATAGCACCAACGTCGAGCGCCTCGTTCTTGATGATAAGCAGCAAGTTTGTTCTCCTGACCTCCTGGTACCTACCGATTCGTTTGTAAACCGGCATATTGGTCCTAGCGCTGATGAAATCGAGCAAATGCTCAAAGGTTTGGGGTTCTCAACCTTAGAAGCTCTGATCGACCAAGCCGTTCCTTCCACTATCCGATTTAATCAATCCCTAAAGTTACCAGAAGCACAAAGCGAGTATGCAGCCCTCGCCAAGCTCAAGGAAATTGCTGCAAAAAACCAGGTGTTCCGGTCGCTTATCGGTATGGGGTATCACGATTGCATCACCCCACCCGTCATTCAACGCAACATTCTAGAAAATCCAGGCTGGTACACTGCCTATACTCCTTACCAAGCCGAAATTGCTCAAGGACGGCTGGAAGCGCTGCTGAATTTCCAGACCATGATAATTGAGCTAACGGGTCTAGAAATTGCCAATGCTTCATTGCTGGATGAAGGTACCGCCGCCGCAGAAGCAATGAGCATGAGCTATGGTCTATCGAAGACAAAAGCTAAAGGATTTTTTGTTTCGAGTGCCTGCCATCCTCAAACGATTGAAGTCGTACAAACCCGTGCAAAACCGTTAGGAATTGAGGTAATTGTCGGCGACCATCGCACGTTCGGATTTAACCGAGACATTTTTGGCGCGCTACTCCAGTATCCCGCAACGGATGGCACCGTTTACGACTACCGAGAATTTATTGAAAAGGTTCACGCCGCAAAAGCCTTAGTAACCGTGGCGGCCGATCCATTGAGTCTAGCGCTGCTGACACCCCCCGGTGAATTTGGGGCTGATATTGCGGTAGGAAGCACTCAGCGTTTCGGGGTTCCTCTGGGATACGGGGGACCGCATGCGGCCTACTTTGCCACGCGAGATGCCTTTAAGCGGCAAGTGCCAGGGCGGATTGTTGGAGTGTCGAAAGACGCGAATGGTAAGCCAGCATTGCGTTTAGCGCTTCAGACTCGCGAGCAACATATCCGGCGTGACAAGGCAACGAGCAACATCTGTACTGCCCAAGTGTTACTTGCTGTTATCGCATCGATGTATGCGGTGTACCACGGCCCCACGGGAATTCAACGCATTGCTCAGAGAGTACATCAGTTGACAGTGCTACTAGCCCAAGGGTTGAAGCAGCTAGGGTATACGATTGGTTCAGAAGCGTTCTTTGATACAGTACGTGTCAAAGTCAACGAGCGATCGCCTTTACAAAATTCCACCGCAATTCTAGACGCTGCCCAATCCCGTGGCATTAACCTACGAGTCTTGGATGAAAAGAGCTTAGGGATTACGCTCGATGAAACCACAACAATTCAGGATTTGCTCAACCTGTGGCAAATCTTTGCCGATACCGATTCGCTACCCTTCCAAGTAGAAGAAGTTGCCAATTTAGCATCCACAATCCAAACTCTAAAATCCTTTGCTCGAAAAAGCAATTACCTCACTGACCCCGTCTTCAATCGCTATCACTCAGAAACCGAGTTATTGCGCTATCTCCATCGGCTCGAAACCAAGGACTTATCGCTGACGACATCGATGATTCCCTTGGGTTCCTGCACGATGAAGCTGAACGCAACATCTCAGATGTTACCCGTGACTTGGCCTGAATTTGGTAAGCTTCACCCCTTTGCTCCGCGATCGCAAGCGCAGGGATATCAAGTCCTATTTCAGCAACTGGAGGAATGGTTAGCTGAAATTACTGGTTTTGCCGGGATTTCGCTTCAGCCTAATGCGGGTTCTCAGGGTGAATATGCGGGACTATTGGTAATTCGTCAGTACCATGACAACCGAGGGGAAGGGCATCGCAATATCTGCCTGATTCCTGAATCCGCTCATGGAACAAATCCTGCTAGTGCGGTGATGTGTGGCTTGAAGGTGGTGCCCGTTGCCTGTGACGCTCAAGGGAATATTGACGTAGATGACCTGAAGGCGAAAGCACAGAAGCACAGCGATGAACTAGCAGCCCTGATGGTTACGTATCCCTCAACTCACGGGGTATTCGAGGAGTCGATTAAGGACATCTGCAACATCGTTCATACCCATGGTGGGCAAGTTTACATGGATGGGGCGAATATGAACGCCCAGGTGGGACTATGCCGTCCCGGAGATATTGGGGCAGATGTGTGTCACCTGAACCTACACAAAACCTTCTGTATCCCGCATGGAGGCGGTGGCCCTGGGATGGGGCCAATTGGGGTAATGCCTCATTTAGTGCCGTTTTTACCTGGACATTCAGTTGTTCAAATTGGGGACGAACCAGGAATTGGGGCAGTTTCGGCTGCACCTTGGGGGAGTGCCAGTATTCTGGTAATTTCCTGGATGTACATCGCCATGATGGGGGCGACGGGTTTAACGGAAGCAACGAAAGTCGCGATTCTCAATGCGAATTACATCGCCCAGCGATTAGAAGCTTACTATCCCGTGTTGTATAAGGGAAATGGTGGCTTGGTGGCGCATGAGTGTATCTTAGATTTGCGATCGCTGAAAAAATCAGCAGGCATCGAAGTCGATGACATTGCTAAGCGCCTAATGGATTACGGCTTCCATGCCCCAACTGTCTCCTGGCCGGTACCGGGAACGATTATGGTGGAACCAACCGAAAGCGAATCCAAAGAAGAACTCGATCGCTTTTGCGAAGCGATGATTGCGATTCGCAAGGAAATTGAGGCCATTGAACTCGGAAAGGCAGACGCTCAGGATAATGTCTTGAAGAATGCCCCTCACACGGCCCAAGCGTTGCTTTCTTCCGACTGGAATCATCCCTATTCTCGCGAACAAGCGGCTTACCCTGCGCCTTGGACTCGCGAACACAAATTCTGGCCAAGTGTAGGGCGGATTGATAATGCATTTGGCGATCGCAATTTAGTCTGCTCTTGTGTCGGTATGGAGGCATATACACAATAATTCCGTGAGGTCAAGTCTACCGGTATAGGAAAAATAGTCTGCTTAGGCAGGCTATTTTTTCTTTATTCAGGACTTACGCACGAACGCCACCTGTAGGGGCAATCCCCCCGTGGTTGCCCCGTTTTCAGGCTTTTTGTCCCAAAAAGCAGCTAAACTCTAGCTGGGAGGATAACGCTGCCACTTCTGTCTGCATGTTGTGTCTAGCTCTCATCTCTAAATCCGAGAATAAGCGATCGGTAAAATATAGTCTTTCTCGCTGCAAAAACTTCTGTAAAACCTGTTTTCTTCCAACTCGATAAGCTTCCTCGGCAATCCAGGAATATTCCTGACGAATCGAGCGCGCATAAGCTTTATATTGCCACTCAGTCGCACCGAGGATTGCCAAATCTGAATCGAGGAGAATTTGACTGTCAATATCCTCAGCTAACGCTTGATGTGTTTTAGTATTTAAAATGAGTTGTTTGACAGATTCTACAGTAAAAGTTGAAATTCCCAGTCTATCTAATGTAGCCACAGCATAATCGGCACTTTTTTCTTCATTATCGTTAGCTTGAGGGTCATAGATAACATCATGAAACCACGCAGCTAGTCCAATTGTAGGAAAACTTGCTGACTGCCATCTGGAAGTTGAATTAGTCGTGCGAATGCTTTCGATTGTCTCTAGAACTTGCTGAATATGCTCTAGCGTGTGATAGTATCTGCCACTACTGGAATAAGCCGTAACTAAGTCAAGAAATAGCTCTTGGCTGTCCTGTTGCTCAACTTGAAACGTGTTGAGCAACCTCTCCCACCTAGATTTGAGTACTTGAATGGGAATAATAAAACGACTCATTAAAAGTTGGAACGTTTAAAGATTTAAGCATTTGGACAGGCAACTCTGTCAGTTAGTTACTTCCTTCCCACCTCAAAATTACCTAGAGTACCGGTTCAGTAATCTTTTATTAGGGGTAGGGGCTCTCGCATTTGGGCGACTATCTATCGCTTAAACCCTGATTTTTCTGTCCAAATGCTTCGCCCTCATTGGATTTATGCAATAGTTCTATTCTTCAAGCGGGAAGGGAGTAAGAACCGTATCAACAGTAAGAGCATGACAATGCCATACCCTTACTTTGAGTTCCTAAGCCGGTTGCTTGAGCTGAAAATTTTGCAACTCACTCGGCGTAACCACACCTCGCTCCGTCATAATCCCCGCGATTAACTCAGCTGGTGTGACATCAAACGCTGGATTATAAAACTCTACTCCCGGCGGGCAGATTACCGTGTCGCCAATTTGATAAATTTCTGAGGGGTGGCGCTCTTCAATGGGAATGTGATTGCCGTTGGGTAATTCAAAATCCACAGTGGAGAGAGGAGCGGCAACGAAGAACGGTACGTTGTGAGCTTTCGCCACGATCGCTAAACTATAGGTACCAATTTTATTCGC
>DATNPC010001069.1:0-4846 GCA_036703375.1 Allocoleopsis sp. | reverse complement strand
GCAAGATTCGACAGTATGCCCAACACTGCCATTGCTACCGGGAATGTCGATTTTGTGCTGCCACCCGCAAAAATTGCCGAAGAGCTGGCAAACCTCAGTCGCAATCCCATGTTGGCTCAGCGACTGCCGCCAGTCTTGACGGAGGAATCGCCCGAACCCGCAGATGCCTTAGCGACTATTTTTGCACTGCTGCGAGCGACCACGGGCGTTGACTTTAGCCGCTACAAGCCCAACACGCTCGAGCGCCGGATAGGGCGACGAATGCTGTTGTATAAGCTGGAACAGTTGGAGGACTATGCGACTTATCTGCAAGAGCATCCGGTTGAAGTCAAGGCATTGTATGAAGAAATTCTGATTCATGTCACCAGCTTTTTCCGCGATCCGGAAGCCTTTGAACTGCTGAAAACGCGAGTCTTCCCCACGATTACGCAAAACAAGTCAGCAGAATTTCCGATTCGGATTTGGGTAGCAGGCTGTTCGACCGGCGAGGAAGTTTATTCGATCGCCATTTGCTTGCTAGAGTTTTTAGCAGATAAAGTTATTCAGCTGCCAATCCAGATTTTTGCTACCGATATCAGCGAGTTGGCGATCGACAAAGCCCGAACAGGCATTTATGCAGAGAATCAGATGGTAGAAGTCTCGCTAGAACGCCGCCGCCGATTCTTTTATGCCATCGAGGGGGGTAGCTACCAAATCAGTAAGGCAGTGCGTGAACTGTGTGTGTTTGCCCGTCAAAACTTGGGCAGCGATCCACCGTTTTCTAATCTCGATTTGATTAGCTGCCGCAATGTGCTGATTTATATGGGCGATTCACTGCAAAAGCGGCTCATGCCCATCTTCCATTACAGCCTCAAACCGACCGGCTTTCTGATGCTTGGCACGTCAGAAAGTACGTGTCAATATTCAGACCTGTTTACTTTGGTTGAGAAAAAGTACAGAATTTATGCCAAGAAGCTAACCGCGACTCGTCCCACATTTTCGTTTGCCCCCAGCAGTTACCTAACCGTTAAGGTGCGCGATGACCAACTGAGCCAGGCTCCCACAGAAGGGTTTGACTTACAAAAAAAAGTCGATCAACTGATCGTCAATCACTACGCTCCAGTTGGTGTTGTAATTGACGCTAAGATGCAGGTGCTGCAACTGCGGGGAGAAATCGATCGCTACTTGAAACTGGTCTCTGGAGTCGCTAATCTCAACTTATTCAACCTAGTCAGACAGGGCTTGCTAGTCGAGCTACGGGCTGCCATTTATCAAGCGCAACGACAAGAGGTGCCCGTCACAAAGAACGGACTCTGCTTGGAGGAGGGCGATTCTCGTTCCGAGACACTTCGTGAACGCTCCAGAGTGGTCAATATTCAGGTGATTCCTTTTAAAGTTCCGACTACTGAAGAACGCCGCTTTTTAGTCCTGTTTGAAGACGCTTCACCCCCCGCTCTTCACCCTAGCCCGATCGATCCGGAAAGCCCCCCAGGAGATTTAGAGCAGGAGATTGTGCGGCTGAGGCAGGAACTTGCCGCCGCTAATCAGGAACGAGCAGCGACTCAGGAGTATTTGCAGGCAGTCATTCAAGAGCAGGAGCACAGCAATCAAGATCTCAAAGTTGCCAATGAAGAAATTTTGTCGAGTAATGAGGAACTGCAAAGCACGAATGAGGAGTTAGAAACAGCCAAAGAAGAGATTCAAGCCACCAACGAAGAACTCAACACCACCAACGAAGAACTCCGCAGCCGTAATGCACAATTGCACCAGCTCAACAACGATCTGACTAATCTGCTTGCCAGCATCAATATCCCGATTTTGATGTTGACTAACGACTTACGGATTCGTCGGTTCACACCGATGGCACAGCGGTTATTCAACTTTATTCCCACCGATGCTGGACGCCCCCTGAGCGACATCAGAGCCAATCTCAACATTCCCGACTTAGAGCTGCTGATTTTGGAGGTGCTGGAAACGCTCAGCGTTAAGGAACTAGAAGTGCAAACTCAGGGAGGGCATTGGTACAATCTCCGCATCCGCCCGTATCGCACGATCGAAAATCAGATTGAGGGCGTAGTGTTGGTGTTGCTCGATATTGATGCTCTCAAGCGCAGTGCTGCCACGCTAGAAGAAGCTCGAAATTATGCAGAAGCGATCGTGGAAACCGTGCAAGTACCGCTGATCGTGCTGGAGTCTGATTTCCGGGTGAACAAATCCAATCGAGCGTTCTATGAAACGTTTCAGGTTTCACCACTCGAAACCGCGCAATCGCTGATTTTTGACCTGGGAAATGGTCAGTGGAACATCCCCGGACTGCGATCGCTCCTGGAAGATGTTTTTGCCAACGATACGACCCTGCAAAACTTCGAGGTCGAGCATCAGTTTGAGCGGATTGGACAGAAAACCATGCTGCTAAATGCTTGGAAGATTATTCAAGAGGGGGAGGCTCAACGGATTTTGCTGTCGATCGAAGACATTACCGAGCGCAAGCAGTTTGAAACCGAGCGAGCGCAACTCCTGGCCCAGGAACAGTTAGCCCGTCAAGAGGCGGAAGCTGCCAACCGAGCGAAAGATGAATTTTTATCCAACCTCTCGCATGAACTCCGTAACCCACTAAATACCATGCTGGGCTGGGCGCAAATTCTCCGCAACCGCCAGATTGATAAGGCAGCCGTCACTCGTGCGTTAGAAGTGATGGAGCGGAGTGCCAAGGCACAATCTCAACTGATTGAGGACATGCTGGATATTTCACGGATTACCAGCGGCAAACTACACCTCAACACGCGCTTGCTCGATCTGGTTTCAGTCGTAGGTGTTGCGATCGAGTCGGTTCAACTCTCCGCCGACGCGAAATCGATTCAAATCGTTTCGCAATTAACTTCGGCAACGGTTGTGGGCGATGTCGATCGCTTGCAGCAAGTGCTGTGGAACCTCCTTGTTAACGCAATTAAGTTCACCCCAGATGGGGGACGAGTGGAGATCGCGTTAGCACCTGTGCAGACTCACGCCGAGATTCGAGTCAGCGATACCGGACAAGGCATTCAGGCAGAGTTGCTTCCTTACATATTTGATCGCTTTCGTCAAGGAGATTCCAGCAGGACTAAAGGTAAGCAGGGGCTGGGATTGGGCTTATCGATTGTCCGGCATATTGTAGAACTTCACGGTGGCACGGTGCGAGCAGAGAGTCCAGGCGTTGGACAAGGAACCACGATTACTGTGAGATTACCCTTGCGCTCTATGCCACCAGAGGTGACAGCGTCGAGTGATTTAGAACCCATAACGGAGGAGTCTTTAGAGGTCGTGAGTCAGGAGGTTCTCTCTCTAGAAGGCTTACACATCTTGGCGGTCGATGATGATGTGGATAGCCTCGACCTGATGAGGTGGACATTAGAAAACGTGGGGGCAGAAGTTGTCGTGGTTGCCTCAGTTAGGGAAGCGATCGCGGCTCTGATGGCATCTCCTGGTAGATATGATCTGCTACTAGCCGATATCGGGATGCCAGACGAAGATGGTTTTTCTCTGATTCGTCAGGTGAGAGCGCTCTCATCTGAAGCTGGGGGACGGATTCCGGCAGTGGCAATCACGGCTTATGTTAGCGATCGAGAGCGGCAAATGGCGATCGACGCTGGGTTCCAAATACACCTAGCTAAACCCGTTGACCTGACTCAACTGATCCGGGTGGTTGCGAACTTGGTTGGACGAGTTAGAAATGAGTAAGCGCAGGGTCAAAATTGGTAGATGGATGGGTGTACCGCCCGATCGTGTTGCGTAAAATGCTATGTAACCACAGCCGCCAAGCAAGAAGCAAGGGTTAACAGATATGGCAAAGTCCCCACAGCTAGAGGCAGTGTACCAACGAGCATGGGTACTGCAACAGAGGACGAGCGATCTACCCGAACCGCAGCAAGCACTTCTATCAGAAGCCTTGGAGGAGCTTCAGGCGGTTTTAGAAGAATTGCAGGCATCCGAAGAAGAACTGCGTCATCAAAATGAAGAGTTAGTTAGCACTCGCCAAGCTGTAGAGTCGGAACGTCAGCGCTATCAGGAATTGTTCGAGTTTGCACCGGATGGCTATCTCGTCACAGATGCGAATGGAAGAATCCAGGAAGCGAACAATGCGATCGCCTCTCTGCTGAATGTTTCGCAGCCGTTTATGGTCGGCAAACCGCTGCTTATGTTTATCGATCGGCCCGATCGCTCCACGTTTCACCTAAAACTCGATCGATTGCAGCAGTTAGACAAGCTTGAAGATTGGCAAATCCATCTGCGTTCACCCAAGCGATCGCCGTTCGATGCGGCGCTGACAGTGTCTGCTGTTCGCAATTCAGTCGGTCAAATAGGCAGCCTGCGTTGGCTGCTGCGCGACATCACCGAGCGTAAGCAAATCGAACGGCTTTTGAAACATCTTAACTCAGAGCTAGAACGCCAGGTACAAGAGCGCACGGCTCAGTTGCAGCAGGCACTTGATTTTGAGGCGGGTCTAAAACGAATTACGGATAAAGTGCGGGACAGCCTAGATGAAAGTCAGATTTTGCAAGCGGCGGTGCAGGAGTTGACCCTTGTGCTGGGCTTAATCTGTTGCGATACGGCGCTGTACGACATTGTTCAAGCCATTTCCACGATCCGCTATGAGTTCACCAACGTTGAGGTTGAAGGGTTTGTCTGTTCCCCTTCATCGTTAGGTCAGGCGATCTCGATGGCTTCCCTGCCGGAAATTTACCGTCAATTGCTGCAAGGTGAGTATTTTCAGTTTTGTGAAATTGATCTCAACTCGTCTCGCCATCTCACCATTCTGGCTTGTCCCATTGCCGACGATCGGGGGGTTTTGGGCGACCTGTGGCTATTCAAACCGCAGCAGGATGCCTTT
>DATNPC010001068.1:0-14575 GCA_036703375.1 Allocoleopsis sp. | reverse complement strand
ACGGTAATCCCAATGCTTTGAGTTGCAAAGGGAGACGAATTTGGCGATCGATTTGCGCGGCATTGAGGACGAGCAACACCAAATCGATGGGGAATGTTTCGAGGAAATAGCTGACTACTTTTTCGTCATCGGAGAAGCTATTGAGGTCGTAGATACCCGGTAAATCCACAAACTCCACCGGTTGACCGTTGATGGGAATGGTTGCCTGCAACAGATCGACTGTCACGCCTGACCAGTTTCCCACAAAGGCAGATGCACCGGTGATGCGGTTGAATAGCGTTGATTTCCCGCAATTAGGCATGCCAATTAAGACAACTCGCCTAACTGCATTAGGGGTTTTGGTTGCGATTGCACCCCCATGACATCTCATCGCCTCACCTCACTCTCCCGGCGTTTTGCAGGCGAACTTTTACCGTATCCGCCTCTCGACACCGAAGTGCAATTTCCGTTGTCAATCCCACTCGGATATGCAAAGGCCCACCCAACTTGGCTTTCCGTAATACCTGAATCGGCTTGTTTGAGACCACTCCTAAGGCTGCCAGTCGATTCGCTAATTCGCTTCCATGCCGACCAACGCTGACCTGCTCCACGATCGCAACATCACCAACATTCAACTCTAATAAGGTCATGAATTTACAAGGTCACTCATACAAGTCTTGTCTCAATTATCCTGGGAATTCACCGGCTTATTGAAAATCTTTATCAAATTCTTTCACTGTTAACTCCAAAATCCAAAATCTGATTTATCACCCTATATGTATATGACTATAAAGCTTAAATTATTTTCTGTTCCACCATAACGCCTAAATTCCTCCACTGTTCGAGCCTAAATAGCCGAAATATCTTAAGTATATTTGCTGATTGACAAAAATTACTCAGGTTAAATAAACAGCTTTTGATTCAAGGATAAGCTCAATGTTAAGAAGAGTAACACGAAAAGTTCTCATCTTGATTTTCTAAAATAAATAACTATATAGTTATAAAACTAATAAACTTTTGTTTTAACCGACGTAACTCAGTGGCGGAACTGAAGGGGTTCACCGATGGGCAAATTATTTAACGAACTTAAACAAGACATTTTGTATCAGCACGGCATGAATGCCTGCCTGAATTGCGGTGTGTGTACAGCGGTTTGTCCGGCGGCAGAGTTTAATGACTACTCTCCTAGAGAGGTGATGAACCTTGTCCAATCAGAAGATGACGAACTGATTGAAGAGTTACTCAAGTCAGACAAGATTTGGTACTGCGGACAGTGCTTTTCCTGTAAAACCAGGTGTCCGCGAGGCAACAATACTGCCTCAGTGGTTCTTGCTCTACGCCGAATGTCCATTCGTTACGGTTACTTTGCTGAGTCGGAAAAAGGCAGACAGCAATTATTCGCCAAGCGGGTGTTTGGGGAAAACGTATTGAAGCGAGGCTATACCTTACTAGCCGAAAATATCAGCCCTGCCCACTTCCCCGAACTAGGTGAAAACTGGGAATACTATTACGAACATCGGGAAGAAATGCGGCAATGGTGGGATGTGCCAATGAATTTGGAAAATAGCCCAGGTTCGCACCGAGTGATTCCCGAAAAAGATATGGAAGAAGTGCGGGCAATTTATAAAACGACGGGCGCGATCGAGTTAATGGAAGCCGTTGAGAAGGGTATGGAAAAGAAACTGGGTAGCAAAGCCGAAGTTGAAAAATATTGGCAAACCTGGTTAGAAACTGGTGATAGCAGAAACTACGAAATTAAAGAAAATAAATAAGGAAAACGCCTTATGAAGGTAGCCAGAGAAAATATCGCTCTGTATATGGATATCCGCGTGTTTGGTCGGGGTTATGAGGAACTGTACCGAACCTCACAAGAAAAGTATGGAGTACAGTTTCTCCGAGGTCGGCTTTCTGAGGCGGGTGAGAAAAATGATGGCAGCTTATTGTTGCGCTTAGAAGATACTTTAACGGCAAAACCGATGCGATTGACCGTTGACCTTTTGGTTTTGATGGTGGGAATGGAAGGGAATGCCGAATTATCAGAGGTGGCAGGTTTAACGGTTGGATGCGATCGCTTCTATACCACTGCACATCAACAATATTCTAATAATGCTTCTACCCGGAGAGGGATTTTTCTAGCCGGGACGGCAACGGGGCCCAAAGCCATTGTGGAATCCATTACCGATGGGCGAGCGGCAGCCGCCGAAATCGCCGCGTTTTTAGTGAGTCATAAAGCCAATTTGGAATCCACCCTGAATGGGCAAGCAAAAACAGAAATGGCAGCATCCCTGAAGTAAGGCTTAAAACAATGGCAACGAAAACAAAGAAATGCTTTTTTGGCATGAAAGTCGATCGCCAACTGGACGGCGACAAAATGAATCGGGACTTTTTTGACAAAGTGATAGAAGAAGGAGGGGAGGGGGCTGCGATCGCCAGTTGTATGCAGTGCGGTACCTGTAGCGGAGGCTGTACCAATATTGACTTGATGGATATGTCACCCCGAACCCTGGTGTTAATGGTGCAACGGGGGGAATGGGAAAAGGTACTTCAAAGTAATATGCTGTGGTTGTGTACCTCCTGTTACATCTGTACATCCCGATGTCCGCGTGGAGTGCGTCCTGCCGATGTAATTGAGGCAGTTAAAGCGATCGCACTTCGCCAAGGCATCGAGAACGACTCTACCCGATTCAATCAGATTTTTGTGGAGTTAGTTCAGAAACGAGGCATCCTGTTTGAACCGGAATTAATGCAGAAATATGGCGGCATGGCAGCAATGCTGGAACAAGCCGAATTGGGCATCAAGTTAGCCTTGAAAGGCAAAATGTCCCCCTTCCCTGCCAAGATTAAAGACCCCACAACGTTTAGTCAAGCCTTAGAAAAGGCGGTCAAAAAATGAAATATTCTTACTATCCCGGATGTAGCCTCCATACCACTGCCAAGGAGTTCGATCTATCCACCAAGGTAGTGATGCAGGAACTAGGAATTGAGCTAGAGGAACTTCAGGATTGGTCGTGTTGTGGGGGTTCCGTAGCGGCTGGAGTTTCTCATGATGTCGGTATGGCGATGGCGGCGAGAAATGTCGCTTTAGCTCAAAAGCAAAATCTCGACCTTTTAGCCTCTTGTTCGGGTTGTTACAACAAGTCTGCCCGTGCAGCTAAAGCATTAGAAAACGAAACAGAAAAAGATAGAATCAACGCCATTCTTTCGGAGATGGGAATCTCTGTTTCGGACTACAACATTAGAGTCAGAAATGTTGTAGATGTTTTAGCGCATGATGTGGATATTGCCAGCCGCATTAAAAAGCCGTTGCAGGGGTTGAAGGTTGCCTGTTATTATGGTTGCCTTTTGACTCGCCCCTCAGACATAACGGGATGGGATTCACCTGTTTTCCCCATGTCGATGGATAATTTGGCTCAGATTTGTGGAGCCGAGGTGGTAGATTTCAGGTCAAAAACGAAGTGCTGTGGAGGACCGATTCTTGTATCGAAGCAAGAGGTTGCCTTAGAGCTGACGAAGAAACTATTGGATGAGGCAAAATCGCTGGAAGCCGATTGCATTGTTTTAGCCTGTCCATTGTGTTCCACTAACCTAGAGCTGAGGCAGTCGGATATTGAGAAAAAGTACAACGTTCCTTATAATCTACCGATTCTTTATATCACAGAAATTATCGGGCTGGCTTTAGGAATTAAACCCAGAAAATTGGGGCTTAACAAGCACATTGTTTCAGCGAAACCTGTTTTAGATAAATTGGGTATTTAATCAAGAAAGAGAGGAACGCGATGGGATGTCTTGTCCGAAAAATTTTATCTGAATTGCTGTTAATAGGGGCATTAGTGTTAAGTGTCTTTTTAGGCTTGGGACTGTTGACACCTCCCAATGCAGCAGCCGCAATTCGACAACTCGAGGAAGCACCGGGACAAACAGTCTATCAGTCTCGGCAAACCCTAAGAGATCGGCATGGAAATAGCTGGCAAGCGATCGCATTTAAACGCATTCGTCCTGATGGCACAACCAGTTTTTCTCTAAGATTAGTGGGCTTTCCTGGTGTAGTGGAAATCGATCGCACCCAACCCCTGTCGCTGTCCAACTCACTGGGTAAGACGCTGACTGCTGCCGATACCTCCAGTACTATTTTCGGTGAGTCAACCGTTCCTGAACCTAATGTAGGACAGTATGACCTTCAGCCCTTGCTACCGCAGTTACGACCAGAGATTCCCTTGAAGTTGACACTTCCAACAATCGGTGGCGAGGGGATTAAACTATCAATTTCGCCCTCTTTAGTCCAAGAATGGCAAACCGTTGCCAGCTACGAGTAGCGTTTGGCATAGGATAAATCAGTCCGTATTCGTTCAATGTTCTTTCTTTCCTGCTCCTCGACTAACAACTGATAGGTTATTTCCAATTCAGACTCTCAAAGGAGCCAATTTTCTACGCTTAAAGCAGGGACACGCCCAAACTCACGGGTATTTGCTGTAACCAGCGTCAGGTTAAGGGACAGGGCATGAGCGGCAATCAGTAAATCATTGGGGCTGATAGGTGTTCCGGCTTGTTCCAAGTGTGTATGAATTACTGCATAGTGCTGCTCTACAGGAGGTTCTAAGGGCAAGATCGGCAACACATTAAGGATACGTTCTAGTTGCTGAACGAGACGAGGAGAGCCACTTTTAGCTGCACCAAATTGCAGTTCGCAAGCCACAATAATGCTAGTACAAATGCTGTCTTCTCCTACTGTTGCGATTTGCTAGAATACCAAACCTTGAGGATGTTTAACCAAATCTGAAATGATGTTGGTATCGATCAGGTATTGATAGCTCATTAGGCAGGACTAAAGCGTAATGTCATCGAGTGGCAGTAGCCCCTCATCTACATCAGGAAAATTGTCTGGAATTTCTTCCAAGGTGGAAAGCAATGCAAGGAGAGAACCGTGATGAATGGGTTCGATAATTAATCGATCGCCTTCTTTACGTAACAAAACTTCTGTCCCAGGTAAGGCAAATTCATGGGGAATGGTTAGGACTTGATCTTGTCCATTACGTAAGAGGTAAACATGGCATGAGTTTGGCATGAAGCAATCTCCTTTTAGAGCGTTTCAAAACTTTCAGGTGTTACTTCTTTTGGAAGTCAGGCTCAAATATTCCAGCAAAGTACTCATTTTGTCTGAAGCTCGATCGCACGATTGAAACGTAACTCCAGATGGCACAAACAGTTTCTCCCTAAGATTGCTGGGCTTTCCTGGTGTAGTGGCGAGACGAAGTATATGACAGGGGCTTCCGTTGTCCCTCTTACCAACCCCGCTTTTATGGTGATGCGAACACCGCTAGATTACCGGACTAACGCCCCAAATTCCGCTTCATCTGCTCCAACTCTTCCTCCATCTCCCAGCGCCTGAACTTATCCTCTAGGACATCTGGTCCGCTGTTGAGGTTATAGCTGCTGCTTTGATTCCAAGCCGCCGTTTCCACGCGAGACTGCACTTGAGCGCTTGCTCGTGCGGCAGCTACCTCTTTAGCTTTTGCTTGGACTTCTTGCCGTCGGACTTGGATTTGACGCAGGAGTTCTTGAGATTTTGTGATGCGCTGTTTAACGCCTTCCATCTGTCCCCAGCGTTGGTTTCCCTGGCGTAACAGCGTCGCTTCTCGCTCTTGAGCGGCTTGAGCCAAGTCTTCTCTGCCATGAGACTTTGCTTTGGCAACTCGCTCGTGCCAGCGCTGGATGTCTTGAGCGATCGCTAAAATATCATCTTGCAGACGCTTCTGCTCCAGTTGTAAATCGGCTATCAGTCTCAGCGTATCGCCTTCCTGCTCCCGCAGCTGTTCTTCGAGTGCCTGTAACTCTAGATGGGGATTATTGCGTAAAAATTCCTCTAAACGGCTTTCCAAAAATCGGCTGAAATCCTCAAATAAACCCACTGCTCCCCATCCTCGCGCTCAGGTATGTCCAACTATGTTAGCAATCCTTATGATAGGTCAGAACACTCAATTTATCCTTGGTCACTGCTCACTGATAACTGGTCACTGTTAAATAACTGAGCTTCTGCACAGAGCGTTCCAGATAAATTTGAGCGACTGTATCTTTAGGGTTCATCTTCAGACAATCCTGAAACAATTGCATTGCTTCCTTAAACGCCTGCATTCTGTAATGAAACAAACCTTGTTCAAAAATCGTTTTTGTCGCTAACTTCCCCTCGCAAAGTTCCGGTGGGTCGGCATCAAAGATTTCAAAAACGGAGACACTTTCTGATTTTCCTTTCACCTTTACTTGGTCGATAAAGCGGAACGAGTAGGAAATCGGATGGTGTAAGTGTTGAAATGTGTGGTGAGAAATCACCAACGACACTCCATACTCTTTGGTCAATCCTTCTAGACGAGAGGCTAAATTAACCGCATCACCGATTACCGTGCCATCCATTCGGTTATGTCCCCCTACTGTTCCTAGCATGGCAGACCCCGTATTGATGCCAATGCCAATTTGAAGGGGTGGTCTTTCTGGCTTGGTTCTGGTTGTATTGTATAAAGTCAGCCGATGTAGCATATCTATGGCGGCTTTAACGGCATCATCAGCATTGCGACTAAAAAGAGCCATAATGGCATCGCCGATGTATTTATCAATAAAGCCATTATTGCCAAGAATAGCTGGCTCCATACGACTCAAGTAAGCATTAATAAATTTAAAATTTTCTTCAGGAGTCATCTTTTCTGATAAGGTCGTGAAGTCACGAATATCAGCAAAGAGGACTGACAACGATAATTCAACTTGGTCGCCTAAATTGACATCACTAATACTTTCTTTGTTCAACAACTGAAGAAATTGGCGCGGGACAAATCGTTCATTCGCCTGATTCAGTTCGTACAGTTGATTAATAAATTTCTGTCGCTCTAATTCTGCCCGTTTGCGTTCGGTGATATCGACAACGAAGCCTTGATAGAACAGTAATTTTCCCTCGGCATCATAGACCGAACTTGCCGTCTCGCTAATCCAAATAATGCTGCCGTCTTTACGATAGACGGGAGCTTCTAAGCCAGATACAGAGCTGTGCTGCTGCATTAATGTAACGAAGGCAGCCCGGTGCTTGGGATTGACATAGAGTTGATTGGCGATGTTCGTGATTTTTGTCATCAACTCTTGAGGCGAGTCGTAGCCATAAATCTTCGCTAGCGCGGGATTGGCACTGACATAACGTCCGTCGGGTGTGGTTTGGAAAATGCCTTCTAGGGCGTTTTCAAAAATACTGCGATACTTCTCCTCAGCCTGCCTCAGCGCTTCTTGAGAGCGTTTGCGTTCGGTGATGTCTTGAAACGCTGCGATCGCAAACGTGATATTGCCCTTTTCATCATAGATCGGGGTTCCCCACGCTTCTATGGGAATAATCTTGTCGCCTCGGTGAATTTCTATATCATCTGCCGTGGTTCGTTCGCCCTTGAGGGCCTGCACGATGGGCAACTTCTCGACTGGATACAAGCGATCGCTATCCGCCCTATAGAATTGGTAAACGTCCGCCAACTGCTCAATTGTCGCTGAGCGCACGACTCCTTTACCCAGTAATTCTTGTGCTGTCTGATTGGCAAAGTAAGGCCTGCCTGTCGCATCAATTACAGTCACCCCGACGGACATCGCTTCTAAAAATTGAGCGAGTTTTCTCTCGCTTTCTCTCACCGCCTCTTCTGCCTGGTTTTGCAGCTCAATCGCCAGGGTGTCATAATGTTCCGCCGTCGTCTCTAGGACGATTTCCAAGTCTGCCTTTTGCCGCTGCAACTCAAGACGATAGTAACCCGCGATCGCACTTGCTGCTCCCAGCGAAGCCACTAATGGAGCAACGACAGGTATCCACCACCCTCCTAAAAAAGCCAGATAGGTACAGGTAACGAGAATACCCCCGACTGGGATGATGCCCAAACCAACCACAAGCCATTTGGGGAATAACGGCTTTCTGGATAAGTTTCCCTGGAGCGACATCCAACGCAGTGAAGCACCGGCAAACGACCAGCCTAAAATCCATACCCACTCTATCGGCTCTGGCCACCCTTTAATCAAGGGTCGTCCATCCAAGGCAGCACTTAAAATTTGGCTAGTTAAATTAGCATGAATCACTACTCCAGGCATGCGTTTAGGAGTCGTGAACCAACTGCTACTGTAAGGAGTAAAGAAATGATCGTTGAGGCTTTGGGCGATAGACCCAATCAAGACAATGCGATCGCGAACTAAATCTGCTGGTATCCTGTTCTCTAAAACCTCTGTGAGGGATACAGTCCGGAAATCCTCTTGCATCCCGTGAAAGTTGAGCAAAATTTGGTAGCCACCAGAATTGGCTCGGATATAGCCGCCTTCATTACCCGTCAAGGGCTTAAATACAGCTTTTCCCAGACGATAGTACTTATTTTTGGCGTCGATTACCTCTAGAGAAATGCCCTTACTTTCTAGATACATCAACGCTAGCTTTACTCCCAGGCTTTCTCGGGTTTGACCCTGCTTGGTTTTGATGGTTAATAAACCCCGACGCACCTTACCATCAGCATCTAATACCAAATCCGCGAAAGCAACGCGATCGAGCTGGCTTAACACGGGAGATGGCGCAACAGTCTCCCCAACCACTTTTTCAACACCGACTAGGTTCGATGTAGACTTAAAAACATTCACCAAGGACTGATGACCGGGTTCTACAGGTAGATTGCGATAAAGGTCCAGCCCGATTGCTTTTGGTTGTTGTGCCTTCAGTTTCTCAATCGTTTGAGCGAGGACAGTATCTGGGACTGGCCATTGTCCTATTTTTTGAATATCTGATTCATCAATCGTAACGATAACAATGCGAGGGTCAATCGCCTCTCTAGGCCGCAGACGAAACAACTGGTCGCGAGCAGACCATTCCAGTAATTGGAACAAGCCAGCCGAGTTCGCTGCGATCGCTAATCCCGCGACACTGGGAGCGACAATCAGCACCGCCCGCCATTTCCAAATTCGTCGCTTGAGCTTTTGCCACATCGATCATTAGCAACCAGAATTGAGTTTTTGAACCGCTGATTGCTAATTGCTAATTGGAGTTTCTAATTACAATTGGCCATTAGCATTAGCCTTCGGGTATCTGGCACCCTGATGAAAACTTGAATCTTATTGAATTAGTGGCCGATCTGCAATTCCCCCTAGTCCTACCGATTTTAACAATTCTTTCCAAGTGGTGGCTAAGGCTACATCGTTGGGTTGCGATCGCCTCAGTTCTGCCAGACTAGTGAGAGTATCGTACCAAACACCATCCTTGCCATATAAAGCCGCACGTTCCAGTGGAGACAGGGTTTTGAGCTGAGCGCTCAGAGCTGGAGTCAGTTCAATTCGCTCAACTCGTCCTTCTACCCTAGGACTATCGGGTCTTAAACCCTCTTCACACATCAGGACAAAAGACCACTTGTAACTCTTGCCACTCATCAAAGCTGGAGCATCAGCGGGCAATTTGAAGCTCAAAATCCCACCCGGCGAGCGAGGAATTGCGATCTGTTTTTGGTAGTAATAATTCTCGGATGCATCCTTCAGGACAAAAAGAGCCTTTTGGGCTGAAGTTTGAGGAACATAGACAAAAAAGGTGGGATGGTCTGCCAGAGTTAATCCATGGAGGGTAGCTGGCATCAGCGGAGTGATGGGCGAACCTAAAGCCGCTGAATCTTGGGGACAAATACCTCCGTCGCGCGATGCTCCCCCAGCTGTATCATCAGGAGTTCCATTTCCCCGAGGCTCGAACGTGACTTGAACGACAGAACGACTGGATATTATGTTTTCTGGTGTGGTCGGAGCTGACTGTGCCTGTCCCGGTTTTGGCAAACCAGCCGTTAAAAGGAGTTCTCCAACTAGAAATAGTGTCAGAGGTAGGCAGTAATTGAGTGAAGCCATAGTGCAAAATTCCTCTGAGTTGCATCTCTCATTATGTATATTTTTTACTGCTTTGAATCAAAGAGTGTCATCTTTAGTTTGTAAAAAGATAAGCAACGCCTATCTTGAGAAATCGACCACTTATCTTGAAGTTGTTTCAAGATAAGCAGTGAATACTTGGTACGCCTCTCCCTAAGTTGGTATCCTCGCTCCCATCGCTCGTTCAGGTTCAATCTCCAACTAAAACCTGCTCACTGGTCACTGCTCACTGCTCACTGCTCACTGGCCACTGCTCACTGCTCACTGGCCACTGCTCACTGCTCACTGGCCACTGCTCACTGCTCACTGCTCACTGCTCACTGCTCACTGCTCACTGCTCACTGCTCACTGTCAAAGCCAATTGCCGACGAGAACGAAGGGAGCCCAGTAAAAGGGATGCTGGTATTGAGCGTTTTTCAGCAACGCAAGTTGAGCTTGACGGAGAGCCTCGGCTTTGCTAACTTCTGTTTGGGTTAGCTCTCGGTAAAACTCAGCCATGATTTCGGCGGTGGAGCGATCGCGTACCGACCATAGGGTAGCCAAAGTACTGCGTGCCCCAGAGCGCACGGCTAAACCTGCCAATCCCAACGCTGCTCTCTTATCACCCGTAGCCGTTTGACAGGCACTCAAGACTAGCAATTCAATTGGGTTAGTATCTTGTCGTTCTCGCGTTCGTAGCAGAGTATCGAACTCCTTGACATTGATACGACCGTCCCAAGTCAGGAGAAACGTATTTTCGGCTTTGGAGCTGAACTGAGCGTGGGTAGCTAGGTGAATAACGGGAAAAGGAGTGTCATTAATCTGCTGTTCCAAGCTTTTTTTGGTAAAGCTTTGGTTCAAGAGTATCTCGGAACGCACGTCAGAGGCGATTTGATTGAGTTCCAACTGTACTCCTGGCAGGGAAGAAAAGCCTTGGCGACCTTCAGTTAGTCCGCCCATTAAGGCTTTAAGCTGTTGACGCTTAAGCGATCGCGGCTCCAAAAGCTGCAATCCTGGACTAAGAGCGATACTGTATTTCTCCACTAAATACTGTTGTCCATCGTAGAGAGCGGCCATGGAGAGATTTCGTAAGGAACCATCCAGCACGAAGACTAAGGTTTTAACCCCACTGGCGGCTAATTGGTCTTGAGCCGGTCGAATCAACCAGTCATAGACCTGTTGAGACAGTCGCAAACGCTCTTTGTTAGAAACAACTGGATTGAGAGATTGCAAAAGCTGGTCGATCCGATCTTCTACGACACTCTGGGGCAACTGAGTTTGGTAGTAGTGTAGCGGTTTCCCTGGTAGGGAGAGGATGACAGCTAATCGGTCGGGCAGGATAATGGGGTAGATAACAGCGGCTGTTGGCTCGACGCGATCGATCTGCTCTGGCTTAGCTCCCAGACACGCTTCTCGAAAGAAGTTATCTAGTTGGGCTAGCTGAAGAGATTCGATCACCTCGCGGGCTTGCTGCAAGTTTTCCTGACTTGGCTCGAATTCTAAGAGTAATTCGACTAACTCTCGGTAGATAGGTTCGACACTCTCGCGAAAGGAAAACTGGACATTGGGATTAATGGCCACTAAGTCGCTGCGGAGAGATTTGAGGGTATCGACGGCTTCAGAGTACGCGGCAATTGCGTCGAGCATCGGTTTACTGACTCCTGGTTCGCCGTTTCCCTGCTGTTTGAGAATTCGTCCCAATTGCCACTGCCAGCGATAGGTAATATCATCCGCGTTAATCGCCTGTGCCAGACTCAGAGCTTCTTGAGTCAAGTTGCGAGCGTCTATCCATTGTTGCGTGGATTCATACAGCTTACCCAGTTCACCGAGCGCATAAGATTGAGCCCTCGTGTCGTTCAACGTTCTCGCCTGTTCGATCGCTTTGACCAATAGCTGAGCTAGTTCTGAAGGTGAAGACAGGGAAATAGTCTGTTGCCTCTCCTGGCTAGCTCTCCTCATTTCAAGGAGGCTCTCAGCCAAGTTAACCTGGGCATAAATCGCACTGCGGTTAGTGGGTAAGTTGCTCAGGTGCGACTGAATTTTGGGCAACAAAGCTTGAGCTGCTTGCCACTGTTGGGTTTGGACTAAAAGGCTAAACTGATTGAGTTGAGCTTCTAGTCGATCGAGTTCAGACGTGGACTTTGCCGCAGCTTGCTCGTAGAATGCGATCGCTTTTTTATCATCCTGCACAACTCTCGCTGTATTCCCCAAACTGAACAGAGTGGTACTGAGGTCTGAGGATGAGCCAAGGCGTTCTTGCATTGCTAAACTCTGCTCTAGGACATCCTGGGACTTCTGCAAGTCCCCGACAACTTGCAAGGCAACCCCTAAACTCTGCAAGCCTGCGGCTTTGAGGAGCGAATCGGGCTGAGTTTGGAGGTTTTGATTGACCTGCTCTAAGGTAGCCTGGGCGCGTCGGTACAGTCCCAAAACTTGCAAAGCTTGAGCCTGATTGATTTGGCTCCCCAAAATCCCGGTTTCATCCTTAGCGGCGGCGTAGGCATTTTCTGCCTGTTTCCAAGTATGGAGAGCGGCTTCAGTTTCTCCCATTGCCAACTGTAGACTTCCCCGCGCATTCAGGGCTTGAGCCAGAATTAAATTGCGCTCTGGAGTGAGGGGTGAGGTGTTTTCAATCAGTTCCAGGCTCTGTTGTATCGCCTTTTGTGCCTCCTGCCATTGTCCCAAGTCTTGATAGGCTAGCGAGAGATAACTTAAGCTAAGAGATTGGTTGAAGCGATCGCCTTGCTGCTCGTAATTCTGGGCGGCTTGTTGCCAGAGGGTAGCCGCTTCGGAGAAGCGTCCTGCCTGGTACAGAGTTTTACCTTGTTCGAGTTGGTTTGAAACCTCAAGCTGGTGCTGTTCTATGGCGGCGCTTGGGGTATGCTGGGCTGCCACAGGGACAGTTGTTGTCACTAATAGCAACGTCAGAAACCCCAGCCCGATGGAATACCATTTTGATTTAAGCTTTTTAAGGCAACTCAGTAACCATCTAACGCTATTCATCCTTCATCCTGGGCTAACACACTTCGAGTGCGATCGCATCGTTACCACTACTTTATTTCAGCGAACTCCCTGGGTCGATACCAGAGAGGTTGGGGTGTCGAGTAGGATTGGCGATTTACCGTTGTGAGTTCAGTTGTTGGCAATCAGGTGGTCTAGACCAAGGACTTTGAGAAGTAGCTGGAGGCAGATTGGCAACTAACTCTACCTGTTCCTTCGCATTCATCACCCATCCGGTTGCCTCAACCATTGGCGGAGAGGAGGTGGGCATGAGCATGAGAGAGCGAGAATTGGCAGTTCGCGTTTCTCCGGTGATACCTCTTACCATCCGTAAATCTCGCCAAATGGTTTGACCTCTCAAGGGTTGAGTCGGGTTTTCTGGTAAGCCACCCCGTCCGGTGACGACAAATTGATTGCCTCGGTCAGCTGCACAACCCGTGACAATGCGATCGCTCGGGTCTGTAAAATTTTCTGGGAGCTGAACTAATCCTTTACTCGGGTCAATGTCCAATTGGTTGATTTCTACAATCCCATTAACTCCCAAGGTTGAACTAGCCGTAATGGCATTCTCAGGAGCAAAGACACCACGAGTAGTGATGCGGACATTTCCCCCGCTCCCTTGAAAGGCATTGGCATTAATGGTGCTATTTTCCAGGACAGCGAGTACTCCCGCATGAATCGAAATGTTGCCGCCATCTCCACCGCCCGTATCTTCAGTACCAGCTCGGGTAGAGAGTTCGCTTCGATCGCGTAGCACTAACTCATTTCCCACGTCTAGATTGATATCTCCCCCCTGTCCGAGGCTGCTCGTGGCTGTAATCGAGCCTGGGTCAAGCAGAATCGAATCGGCGTGGATGGTAATATTACCAACTTTATCAACCGTGTTACTGCTGCCCAAGACAGATGCATTGACCGTGCCGTTGTTCAGTTGCAGAGCGCGAACATTCAGTTCAATGTTGCCACCTTGACCCGAAAACGTCACAGCACTAATCGTTCCCTGATTTTCTAGCAAAACCGAGTCAGCCGTTACGTCCAAGTTACCGGCCGCCCCCGAACTCGTACTTCTCACCCCAACTTCTGCCCCATTGCGAACGGTTAACTGCCCAGTTTGGATTGTCAACCTACCCGCATTTGCCGCACCACGCGTATTGGTTTCGATCGCACTAGGGATGATGCCATCAATCGGACCAAAAGACACTGTTTCGACAATGGGATCGACACCCGTAGCCATGCCACTCACCTCGATCGATTCTGAGGCATTGATGCTGAGAGTTCCTGCTGTCCCCTTGCCACCTGTTGCTGCTGAAATTTGTGCGCCATTGAGAACGCGCAACTGTCTTGTGGTAACAGTTAAGTTACCCGCCGGAGCTTCACCCTGCTGTCCTGGCACAGTCAGTAGCGATGTCGATGCCAGCAATCCTCCTAAAAACCGTCCATCAGCGGATTTGTCGTTGAGTTCGATAGAATCAGCGGTTACTGTCAGTTCGCCTCCGGCTCCCGCCCCCGATGTCGAAGTCGAGATTTGAGCGCCATCGGCAACCACGAGCGGGCCTGTTGTCGTAACGGTTAAGTCCCCGGCTTTGCCAGCCCCTAGTGTTGTTGTGAACAGACCCCCCGGAACCACTGCTCCGGCTGGAGTGCCTCTCAGTTCGATCGAGTCGGCCGTTACCGTCAGATTCCCCCCAGTCCCTGTACTGGTCGGTCCCGGAGTGCTACTGATCGAGGTACC
>DATNPC010001067.1:0-23961 GCA_036703375.1 Allocoleopsis sp. | reverse complement strand
TTCTTTCGCCACGAAGAACTAACGGATTTAAGTACTGATGAGGCTACACAACTGTTAGCGAACATTGCCAAACTCAAGGGAAACAGCGAACTAGAGAGATTTATCCAAACGCCAACGGGACGCGATCGCATTCAAGCCGTCCATTTCCTTGCGGGTGGCAACCACCGCCTCTATGTCATCTTCTCTGAGTTCCTCACTCATCGGAAGTCGCTCGATCAACTAACGGATGCATTCATGCGAACGCTGGACGATTTGACGCCCTACTATCAGGAACGGATGAGGTATCTCTCGCCTCAGCAGAGGAAGATTATAGATTTTTTATGCGATCGCCGCCATGCTGTCACTGTCAAAGAAATTGCCCAACGCTGTTTCATGACCCATCAGACAGCATCCAGCCAACTTAAGAAGTTGTTGGAAATGAGTTATGTCCGTTCTGAACCCATCGGGCGCGAATCCTATTACGAACTGCGAGAGTCGCTGATGAGGTTTTGCCTTGAGGTGAAGAAGCAACGGGGTGAACCAATTCAGTTATTCGTAGACTTTTTGCGGCTTTGGTATACGCAGACAGAATTGGAACAGCGATTAGAGCTGCTTCCTCCAGAAGCAAAGCTGGAGCGAGAATATGTACTTCATGCGCTACAGGTGTTTGAAGAAGAAAATGAAGATCCTCGTGTAGCAGCATACTGGAAAGACTGTCAAGCTTACCTTGATAAAGAGGACTTTGTGCATGCCCTACCAATAGCCGAAAAACTGATAGAAATTCGCGGAAATGCAAATGACTGGTTGACTCAAGGGCATTGCTTAAGCCAACTTGGACGTAAAGAACAAGCTTTAGTATCCTTCAATAAAGCAGCTGAGCTTAACCCGAATGATCTGAGAGTTTGGTTTCTTCGAGGGTTAGACTTAGCTCAACTTGAGCAGTATGAGCAAGCACTAACCTCCTTTGACAAGGTAATCGAGCTTGACCCAATTCATATCAAGGTTTGGTCTTTCCGAGGCATGGCACTAGAGGAACTAGGACACTACGAGGAAGCGCTAGTATCCTTTAATAAGGCAACTGAGCTTGAGCCAAATAATGCTTTCCTTTGGGAGCGGCGAGGCTGGGTGCTTACAACACTCGAACGCTACGAGGAAGCGCTGATATCCTTTAATAAGGCAACTGAGCTTGAGCCGAATGATGCTTTCCTTTTGCACATGCGAGGTATGGTACAGTGCAAACTCGAATGCTATCAAGAAGCTTTAGCATCTATAGACAAAGGGATCGCACTCGGTGAACAATCTTCAGCTATTTTCTTCAACCGCGCTGAGGTACTGCTAGCACTGAACCGATGGGACGAAGCCAGTGCTGCGTTAGACTACGCTCATGTCACCAAGAAAGGTGGTAAGAACGCTTCTACTCGTCACCTACCGATTCTTCGCTATCGGTTCATTATTATTCACCTATTTAATAGCACCCATGATGCAGCATTATGGCAGACGCGCATCAAGTCTTTGATAGCCTTTGACGAAAAACCAAAAATTCTCTTTGGATTAGGAAAAGGACTTGTACAAAGTATTCCAGATTTAATGTCAGAGATGGTTAGCGACAAGGCAGCGAAAGCATGGCTGGACGTGTGGTGGGAATTGACAAGCGGTCGCCCTGAGTTCCAATTTCCTCTCCGTCTGCTCAATGCTGCTGTTCGCTATCGCGAGACAAAGGGTGATAAGCGTGTTTTACTAGAACTGCCTATCGAAGAACGCAAATTATTGAAAGTGTTGCTAGGCATCAGAGAAGAAGAGTAATACTTCAGATAGCAGGCTACACAAAGCGCTGGGCGTAGCGCACCACGCAGGTTTCAAAATCCTTAATATTTGGTTAGTCCGCGCAGGCGGACTTGGTTTTTATAGCCGCGACTTCTAGTCGCCATGTCTTAAACTGACACAGATGAGCATGCCTTGCCTCTACAAACACAGACTGTAATTCACTTGGCTCATGCTTCACGTTACCGAAACAACTGCGCCCGCACTTTCATTCGCCATCCTATCCACCGAACACAGCGCATAAGTTCCCGATTCAAGCGTAGCAGCCCTTGTCGCTCCAGAAAAAATTCGCACCAGCGTCCAGCTAGAATCATTCTTTTTATAAAGCGTCCAAGACCGAATATCCGTATCGTCAGCCGCCTTCCAAGTCAGGTAGCGTTCATTTACAACTAGCCCAGTTGGGGCAGCAGGCAGTAAGGCATCCCACCACAACATCGCAGGTGCTAGTGCGGGTTGAGCATACACTGAAGACTTGAATTGGTCATAGATGCCCTGACGATTGGTCGTGAACGCATCCATGCTGAAGAAAATATTTCCCAGCGACAACTTGCTGCCTCGGCTGCGACTAATGTCCACCTGCCGTCTAATCTCATCGTACTTCCAGCTTTTTCCGTCTAGCTGCGAGGCATTGTTACCGGCATAAATGTGTCGCTTTTTGGGGTTAATACTCGTCCACCAATCGAGTAAGGCGGTGTAACTTTGGGCTTTTTGGTCGATTTTCCAGTAGAGTTGCGGGGCTAAATAATCAACCCATCCTTGTTCTAGCCATTTTTTAGCATCGGCATACAGTTGGCTGTAGGCATCTAACCCTTGAATTTGAGGCGGTTGTCCGGGGCGGTAAATGCCAAAGGGACTAATGCCAAACTTGACGTGGGGTTTTACTGCTTTAATCCCCGTCCATAAGCGCTGAACCAATTTATTCACATTGTCCCGCCGCCAGTCCCCTAGGCCGAGCTTCCCGCCACTGGCCTTATAAGCCGAGTAGGTTTTGCTATCAGGGAAGGACTTCCCCTCAATGGGATAGGGATAGAAATAGTCATCGAGATGAATACCATCTACGTCATAGCGCTTCACGACATCGAGCATGACATTGTACGCTCTATCCTGAACGACTTTCGCGCCTGGGTCCATCCATAACTGATTGCCCCAACGGTAAACGTATTCTGGATTTGTGAGAATGATGTGAGGGTTGGCATTGGGGTAGGTATTGACAGCAACCTTAGCGCGGTAGGGATTGAACCAGGCATGAAGTTCAATATTGCGCTTGTGGCATTCTGCGATCGCAAATTCCAGAGGGTCATAATATGGATTCGGTGCCTTCCCCTGAGTTCCCGTCAGCCAGTAGCTCCAAGGCTCCAACTCCGAGGCATATAAAGCATCGCCTTCCGGTCGAACCTGCAAGAATAGGGCATTGAACTTCATGGCTTGGAGACGATTGAGAATACCAATCAGTTCAGTTTTCTGTTGCTCGACGGGCAGTCCAGGTTTAGATGGCCAGTCAATATTCGACACCAATGCCACCCATGCACCTCGGAACTCGCGTCGATGGCTGACTTTCACCGCCAGTGGCAGCGTTCCCGGTGCTGGGGGAACGAGGAGGTAGCTCGATTGCAGTGGAGGAACTCGATTGAGATACAGTAGCCCTTGGTAAACCGAAACCACCACATCAGCACGCGTGGCTGCTAAATTGGGGTTGAGTATGGTCTCGGTTGGGTAACTCGCTACCAGTCCCGCACGAGTTGCGATCGCGACTTCATCTGTGGCATAACTGGGAATTCCAGCAGCATCTTGGTAGATGAGTGGGAGTGCTTCTACTAAATCAGGTTTGACAGTAGCTGCCAACTCCAGACCACTGACTAAAGAAAGGAAAACTTGTATCCTGGAAATGCGATCGTTAGGACGAAAGCGATTATCGGGAAACCCGCTAATAAATCCACTTTCATACGCTTGTTGGATAACGGTAGCCGCCCAGTGAGTAGAGGGGACATCGACAAAACCACCATACGGTCGCTTGGCAGGTTGGGGAAATGCTTTGGTGATGACAGCCGCAAATTCAGCGCGAGTCATGGAGTTATTGGGGCGAAACGTCCCATCAGGAAACCCACTGACAATACCACGCTGAGCTAAGGCTTGAATAAATAAGCCTGCCCAATGATTTTGAATATCCGAGAAGGGTGTAGAGGTCGATCCCATAATCCATCCGAGCTAGCTTGGCTCGATCTTAACCTTTCTTATCAGTGTGTCTCAGAGCGATCGGCGATTTAAAAAGGAGAGGTAAAAATTTTCTGATGACGATTTACTTCTACAGCACTCGTTGCGAATATGGTTGTTTCTCCAATTTTTCAGCCCATGGCTTTGAATTGGATGGGGCTTGGTGGCCAACTAGCGAACATTACTTCCAAGCGCAAAAATTTGTAGGAACGCCCCACGCCGCTCAAATTCAGCAGGTGAAAACGCCCAAAGATGCGGCTAAAATGGGACGCGATCGCTCTCGTCCTCTTCGTCGAGATTGGGAACAGGTCAAAGATGACGTGATGAGGAAAGCAGTACTTCGCAAGTTTGAAACTCATGCCGACATCCGCGAGGTTCTACTTGCCACTGGTGATGAGCTGATTGTCGAGAATGCTCCCCATGATTATTATTGGGGCTGTGGAGCCGATGGGAGTGGGAAAAATAAGCTAGGGCAGATTTTAATGGAAGTGCGAGAAATTTTGAGAGATACTTCCAGTACGAAAACTTAGGTTGATACTAACTGCTAATAGTATTTGATATCTCTTGCTAGTTATCCTCCGTTTATCAATTGCTTCGTTGCGGGTGAACGACAACTTCAGATTTGAGAAGGAGGAAATTTAAGCATTACTTGAGTTTTAAGAATCACCTCAAGACCTTGACATAAAATTTGCTGTTCTGCAATTAAGTTGCAAGATTTAGCTAAACTACTTCAAGATTGGAACAGTCAGGATTTTGACTTAAGGCAGATGTTATTAATTAAATAGTTCGTCATCTACCTACTAACCGTTACCTACTAATAAGCCTTCACTCAGCCTATTCACTCAATATCATTAATTTGTACAATAAATTAGCTAAATTAGGTCACTATTCGACATAGTTTACTGTATTTGCTCAATTTACTCGGCTTTACTGAAGGTAAGATATGAAAAGCTGTCGCTCTGCACTGGAAAAGCTTCGCTCAAAAGCCTTCTGCTTGGGTGCAACTCTAACTATTGCTGTATTGGGAGTCTGTTCTCTCCCGAGTATTGCGGCGAGTCCATACTTGCTGGAAACTCAGTCCAATATTGCCCCTGAGATGCTCCTGGCTCGACAGCAACGTAGAGGGCGCTGGATTGAAATCGATCTCTCCGAACAGCGATTAACCGCTTGGAACGGCAGAACTAAGCTGCGAACCTACATTGTTTCAACCGGAAAGGGGCGTACTCCGACTCCAGTGGGTACCTATGCCGTTCAATCTAAGTTCCGCTCGACACGGATGCGTGGCGAGGACTACAACGTGCCTAACGTTCCCTATGCCATGTATTTTTCGGGCGGCTACGCTTTACATGGTGCGTACTGGCACAATCGCTTTGGTACACCCGTGAGTCATGGCTGCGTCAACTTGCGCGTGCCTCAGGCACGTTGGCTGTATGGTTGGGCTCCTGTCGGGACACCAGTTGTAATTCATCGGTAGCAACAGAGGACCGAGTGGAAGAGGAAGCCACGCGATCGCACATGAGTACGAGCTTCCTCACCGACTCAACCAGAAAACTATCCCAAATATCCTGCATTTCAAGGTCTTACTGATGCTCAAATTTGGTTTGATATTCAGTCATGCAGGTGTTGAGAAGTTGTTTGTCATTCGCGCTAATCTCACGCACGGGTTGATAGCCTTCCAGCCCAACTGCATAAGGATAGGTCAGCGAGTCGTAGGTATTTTGAAGGTCAATCTGTCCTCCTGCGGAGGCAATTTGCGCGGGCTGCAAGCGAGCGATGGTATGAGAAAAAGCTGACTGGTCATAAGGGTTGACAACGGTCAGATTCATTTGTCTTGAATCTAGGGTGCCATGAAAACAGCTATATTCCGAGTTGGGTAGATACATCGCGCCAACTACTTTGCCCTGATTCGCTTGAAATACTAAATATTCTTTACCGTTCTGTTGGGGTTCTGAGGACTGACCATACAGATAAGTGCCATCGGGAATTTGAGCATCGGTAGCTGGTGCTTGAGCTACCGCTGTTTTGCTAGATTCCTGAGCCTGACGGTTCCACTTAGCAGCGGGCATAGCGGCTGATTTTGCATCGCCATTGGCATCGACATCTGAACCGGGCTTTTGAGTAGCTGCTGCCTTGAAATCTGAAGTCACCGTTGCGGTCTTCATCGCTTTCTTGGTGGACTTCATGGCTTTTGTGGCTTTCTGAGGCACTGTAGCTTGGTAGGTTGGTGCGACTGTTGTGGCATTAACAGCTTGCTCAGAGGGTTCAGGAGCGGTGGCGTCAAAGTTCGAGGCCACTGTGGTAGAGTTAACGGCTGGTTCGGGTGCAGTTGCTGGAACGCTGGGTACTACTGTTGTTGTGGAGTTAACGGTTTGTTCGGATGGCTGAGGTGCAACTGCTGAGGCTATTGGTGCCGTTGGAGTAGAAGAATCAACAGCTTGCTCGGAGAGCTGAGACGATTTTGCCTCGAACTGAGGCGTAACTGTTGTGGAGCTAACGGTGGATTTAGCTGCTTTGCTTTTCTGCTGACCAGGTGCTGCCTGCAAAGTTGAGATGGTTGTTACCATTCCAACGGTTAGAAGTAACCCAGCTAACGGCAGTTGCCAACGATTGATCAGCCAATTTTCCGACGAAAACAATCCATTTAACCGGTTAATCACTGCGGTTACCTCCTATAACACAACTTCGAGACACCCTTGAAGAGAAAGACAAAGCACGTTATCACCTAAGCCCAGAGAAGCTAGAATTCACCAGAAAAACTTAATTCGAGCGAGAATGGGGTGATGTTGACCGGCATCCTCTAATAGAGCCTTGATGATAGTTATAAACCTGAACGATGCTCTGATTTACTCCTCCTAAGACCGGTTTATTAACCGTCACATGTTGTACTTGTCTTGGCTTCCGATTATTGAGATCGTTTGCCGCCGTACAGCACCACTTCCTGTTAAACCCCCTATTACAAAGATTAATTAGAAGCAATGCTTGATGATTCCCTCGAATGGATGAGGTCAACTCACCCAATTGGGTAGTTTGGATCGAGACTGGCAAGCTGACAGGTACTGGCTCTGTTTGCCAAACTACCTCTTCTGCTATTTTCCCAAGAATTTCGCTTGTTAGGCGATCGACATTCATGCCATTACCGAGGGCTTACCTTTTGATTAAGTAGCAGCTTCAATGGCAGGATTTGGCATTCCGAAAACCTTTACAAAACTTTATATAAAAGGTAGAAGGCAGTCCCGATGAAAAAATTTCACAGCCATGCATGCAAGTGGTATTTCCCATTCCCCATTCCCGACTCCCGACTCCCCACTTTCAAGTCAGAGGGCAGAAGGCATAAAAAAAAGGAGGAATAACCAAGAACTGTTATCCCTCCTTTCAATTAATCTCGCCCTGAATTAGCTGGCGATATACTCTTTGACATTTGTATGGCGACGCCGGAGTTGTGCCAAAGCTTGGTGTTCTAGCTGGCGCACCCGCTCGCGGCTGAGGTTGAGCCGTTCGCCGACTTTTGCCAGCGATAGCTCGTTACCGTCTTCTAGCCCGAAGCGTAAGGAAATAACTTCACGCTGCTGAGGGGTTAGTTCTGCCAGTAGATTATCCAAGTCTTGCCGCAGCGATTCTTGAGTGGTGTAGTTGACAGGAGTTTGACCCTCATCTTCTAGAAGCTCAGACAGTTCAGTGTCTTGGTTATCTCCAACCCGAACGTCGAGCGAGATCGGCTGACGAGCGATGCTCAAAAATTCACGAATTTGAGCGGGTTCTAACTCTAACTCTTTAGCAATCTCTGCGGCTGTAGCACTGCGACCCAATGTTTGGGCGAGTTCCCGCTGAACTTTTTTAATCTTGTTGAGCTTTTCGGTAATGTGAATGGGTAGACGAATGGCACGAGCTTGCTGAGCAATAGCGCGGGTGATTGCCTGACGAATCCACCAGTAAGCATAGGTCGAAAACTTGTAGCCCCGCGTCGGGTCAAATTTTTCAACACCTCGCTCTAATCCCAATGTTCCTTCCTGGATTAGATCCAGAAATTCCATGTTCCGCTTCTGGTACTTTTTCGCGATCGCGACTACGAGACGCAGATTCGCTTCAATCATCTTGCGCTTAGCTCGCGTTCCCTGAGCTATGATTTTCTTGAGGGACGCATCATCGTGGTTAATACGCTCGCCCCACTCTTGGTCGCTCGGTTCGCGCCCTAGCTGTTTAGCGAGAGCTTCTTTAGCCTCCAGCAACGCCATCATTTGCTGTACCTGCTTACCGTAGACAATCTCTTGCTCATGGGTCAGCAGTGGCACGCGACCGATCTCATGCAGATAGGTGCGAACCATATCGGCAGAGAACGTGGGCTTGGTTGTTTGGTTTTTTGTGTTGGTTGTGGGCATCGGTGAGTAGTAACTCCGTAAACAAGCAAAACAAGCAGTAAGTTTGTCGCGGATTGTGACCTCAAAAGCAATTGAGAACTCTCACACCCTGAGGATATTTATGCCAATCCGTCGCTACATCCGACAAAAGGTGTATAGATCACCTGCCTCTAGAAGAAGGGGACAGGGGATCTAGCCGGGGGTATGACTGGAAGCTGGATACTGAGGAAAATCTCTCTTCGCTGCTTCTGCGGTGTTTCCCAATCTATCGTTGCTCAGGACTGGGAAAAAAAATAAAACTCAAAGCCATTATGAGTTTGCCTTAACCCTATAGTATTACAGATTTAGACGCCGGTAAAGAGGAAAAGGTTCAACATTTCTCTGTCTAGCAATAGTGTCGAAACATCTATCCAATAGTCCTAGTCGCACCGGCAGGATTGATTCCGATCAACTTGCCTCAACATTTCTATTACCATAATCACTCAGTAAGCCCTAAACGAGTAGACCCTACTAAGCGAGATAACCGAACTTAATTTGGTGGTGATGTCTAGAATTCTTTAGTTTAGCTTAACTCAATCGATTTTGACAAGCAAATCGGAAATGCAGCCCTAACTCGAAAATACGGCAGAAGGCAGAGGGCAAAGGGCATAAGGGATAAGAATTTTCATTCCAACCAACGTTTGTATGCTCGCGTTTGTGGGCATCTGTACTGAGAGGAATGTTCTGAGCAGCGGTGAGGGACAAGAGAGACTCAGCCGTTCAGTTTACTAGTGGGTAGAGCAAGAGCGGTGGGGACTGTATTCTCCTTGGCTGATTTGCGTGAAGACCTGTATTACAGGATTCACGGCGGACAGGTAATACTGTATCAGGCAAGTTAGGGAGATGGCTTACGGTTAACCGATCCCTCAAGGCTGAAACTGACCTGATTGAGACAGGTAGGGGATTCTTACTCCACTTCAACAGTGAATAGCGACCAACTAGCCACTGGTCACTGCTCACTGGTCACTGCTCACCGCTCACTGTTGAAGTAGCAACATTGGCAACCAAACCCAATCAACGGATATGTTAGGTTTTTCGACAGAACCTATTGCTCAGGCGTGCCGTGAACAAAATACTGGTTATTGTCCATCAACCCACCTCCGATCCCGGTCGCATTGGTCGCCTATTACGCGACCGCGGTTATTATCTGGATATTCGAGTACCTAGCCAGCAAGATGAACTACCGCACACTATGGATGACCATTGTGCCTGCGCGATCTTCGGGGGACCGATGAGTGCGAATGATAGCGAAACCCTACCCTTTATCCGTAACGAACTCGATTGGATTCCGGTAGCCCTGGAATCGGGCAAACCACTGCTAGGAATTTGCCTGGGCGCTCAACTCTTGGCACGCGTACTCGGCGCAGTTGTGGCACCCCATCCTGAAGGGTGGATGGAAAGCGGCTATTTCCAAATTATGCCAACTCCTTCAGGCAGAGAGTATTTTGAAGAACCGTTGCATGTTTATCACTGGCATAAAGAGGGATTTGAACTACCTGACGGTGCGGTTTTATTGGCATCTGGTGACACGTTTCCCCACCAAGCCTATCGCTACGGCAAGAGTGCGTTTGGCGTGCAGTTCCATCCAGAGATGACGCGCAAAATGCTGGAGAGATGGACAACAGAGGGACGTCACTTGCTAAACGTTCCTGGCGCGCAATCCGTAGAGGAACAGTTCCAGAAACACTCGCTCTATGCAAGTGCCATGGAACGTTGGCTCGATCGCTTTTTGTCTCTCTGGTTAGGGAAAGACGCGATCTCGATGGCGAACCGACGCGAGCGCAACCAAGCTTGTGCCTAAAGGGAGTAGGATACTACTCCGGTTGCAGCGTGGTGTTGAGGGTAATCCAACAATTAGCCCGCAGAGCATCTCGCATCGCTATCTCGTCCGTAAACGGTTGTCGCAGCAGCCGTCCCTCAAAGACTAAATTCACCTGACTAGAACCAAACGGCCAGGGAGAAACCCTAATGCGGTGAGGATTATCGTCTATGTAGGTTAATGTCAGTGTGGTTTCACCATCCGTCGTGGGAACCCGACTAACCTGTTGCTCTCCCGTAAATCCCTGACACACAAGGAGCGAAAGAGCATCCCATACTGCCACTAGCCTTCGATTGCGATCGAGGACTTCAGGAGTCATATAGGGAGCATAATACGGGTCATCTTGGAGACTCGCAACAAGCTGTGCTTGAAACGCATGTTCGCCCTCTAAGAAGTTTTGAACGATTTGAGTAGACTCCACTGAATTTTTCCAGCCCAGATATCGTTCGTATAGACCACTTCCATGGAGCGAGATCAGCAACGTTGCATATCTCCCAAATGGTAGTGCTTGCTGCTTAGCGCTCGACCAGATATTGACATGGACTTGTATCGGGAGTTCGCTAAACTTCCGAGGATAGCCGGTTTGTGGATTTAGGGTAGGTTGTTGTTCCCATTTCAACCAACCAATATCGTGTTGTTGAGCGCCCAAACAAACTTCTTGCCAAGGGGTAACCTGGCCGAATTCTTCATTACCCCAAGCCTGCGCCAATTGACCGGAAACCCAGGAATGGTTCGGTTGTGTAATGCAAATCAGTCCTTCTGGTGATGAGCGATGCAGCATTAATGACTGGTCTTGGTATGCTCTTTAATTATTTGCCTTTGTTCGATTTTTGGCATCCTCTATGGAGCGGATGTTGGCAAATTCTCTGTTCTCAGTGGCATTGAGCGAGCAAATTCCCCCATAACGCATAGTGCAGCATAAAATTATATGCTGCATTGGCACTACGCTGCATGCGATTTTTCTATTACCAAGTTGGGTCAGTATAGAGATTGATGGTTAATCGATCGCGACCTGCTGGGACGGCTGAAATACAAGAACAAATGGTCTCTCCATCTTCGAGTTCCACCTCACAGGCATGACAAGTCCCCATTAAACACCCTGTAGGAATGAAAACACCGGCGCGTTCAGCGACTTGGAGAATTGGCTCTCCGCTCTCCGCTTCAATGGTGACATTGTCCGGCAAAAATTGAACGCTAACATTCATTAGTTGTTAGTGGTTAGTTGTTTGTTGTTAGTAGGACTTACGCAAATTCCATTTTGAACCCCCATGAGTAGGGGCGCACCGACGTGCGCCCATCCTATAGGTGGAGTCCCTGCGTAAATCCTGGTTAGTTATTTGTGGTTGATGCAAATGACGAAGAAATGAACGAGTCGAATACTGCCGCGTAACAGACATAACTATCCAGTTAAAAAAGGTAAAAAGCTTACATTACAAGCTTTTTGTCTTGCGCCTTCTACCTTCTGCCTCCTGCCTTCTATCTCCTGCCTGCTTGCACTAGGAGGGCAAAATCGTACTCAGATTTAAATGCGTTTCCACATGGTCGGCCAACAAATTTAATAGAGATTCTCGTTGTTCTCGGTAGTTAGCCACGCCCGTCGGGAGAGAAGAGAGTCCGCGCTGCTGCCTGAGATAATTCAACCAAGCCCGCCGCCAAGGCCCATTGTCAAACAGACCGTGGAGGTAACTGCCCCAAATCGATCGCTCAACATCAACAAGGCCTAAACCTGAGTCATCAAACAGAGGTTTACAAGACGACTGTTTTTCTTCTTCCCTCTCTAGTAGACGAGAACGACCTTGATGAATTTCGTAACCCGTAATGGGTAAACCAACTTGTGGATAATTAGATGAGACCAGGCGCTGACGAGCGATTTTATTACCGGTAATCACTGTTTTTAACGGCAATAAGTCTAAGCCGGGATAACGACCTTCTTGACCTTCTACTCCTTCTGGATCGGCTAAGATTTTACCCAGCATTTGGAATCCGCCACAAATTCCCAGCACGGTACCACCAGCAGCGGCATATTTTTGAATTTCTGCTGCCATGCCAGTTTTGTGCAGGACTAACAAGTCAGCAATGGTCGTCTTCGTTCCGGGGATAATGACGGCATCGGGATGACCGAGATTTTGGGTGGGTGCCAGATATTTCACTGTGACACTGGGTTCGGCTTCCAGGGGATCGAAGTCTGTGAAGTTAGAAATTCGGGGCAGTCGAATAACAGCAATCGTCACTTCGCTATTCGGCTTCCGTTTAGCATTTCGCTCTAGCAGGTCGAGGGAATCTTCAGCTGGGAACAGTTCATCAATCCAAGGTATAACGCCAACGACAGGTATTCCCGTGCGTTCTTGCAGCCAGGTGATACCTGGCTCTAAAAGCGATCGCTGTCCTCTAAACTTATTAATCACCACACCTTTGATCAGGGCGCGTTCTTCGGGTTCGAGCAGTTCCAGAGTGCCAACGACATGGGCAAATGCGCCACCGCGATCGATATCGACGACCAAGAGGGTGGGAGCATTTAAATGCATCGCCACGCGCATATTGGTCAAGTCGCGATGCTTGAGGTTAATCTCCGCAGGACTCCCAGCCCCTTCACAAACGAGTAGATCGAACTCATTCGTCAGACGCCGCAGTGATTCTTCGATTGCCTGCCAGCCCTTAGTAAAATACTGTTCGTAATACTCAGCTGCACCGACTTTCCCTACGGCTTTACCCATAAGAATGACTTGAGAGGTCATGTCTCCCTGCGGCTTGAGTAAAATTGGGTTCATTTCTACACAGGGCGTCACTCCTGCCGCCCAGGCTTGTACGGCTTGGGCGTGCCCAATTTCTCCCCCGTTTGGCGTTACGTAGGCATTCAGTGCCATATTCTGTCCCTTAAAGGGCGACACGCGCCAACCGCGCCTCGATAGAATACGACACAACGCCGTTGCAATTAAAGATTTTCCTGCGTGGGATGTTGTACCCACAACCATAATGGCTTTCATACTTAGGGTTAGGCGCTAGAGCGCTAGCAGAGTAACTTTTGTCGAAGCACCCCTTTTTTGCGTCGATCAAAATGGCAATCGAACCCATCGACTCAACGCATTATAGAACCGATCTAAAAAAGATGGCGGAGGAAATACTCCTCCTTGATGCTCCCACTTTTCTAACAGTTGGCGTCCTAGTGGTGTCAAGCGAAAACTATCTGTAATACCTTGGCCATCAACTTCTCGGCGCAAGATGCCAACTTGAATCAGCCACAGAAGAGCGCTCTCTACAGCAAACTCAGACAAAGGGCGTTTTGTATAATGATTTACGGCACCCGCTTCCCCTGCGATCGCTGGAAGGGGAATGCTGTTAGCGCGCATAGCTGCAAACAACGACAACTGAAACGGCGAACAGCAGATTGCTCGCTCGGCACGTTGGACTGTCCGCACCGGGTATTGAGTAGACTGGGCGTTTAAAGGCTGAATCGAAGTCATTGCAACGATTATTAAATAAAACCAAATAAATTTCCGATCGAGTTTCTCTATCTTAAGCGCTTTTCAGGATTGGAGCGTCTGGTCCGAGACCTGTCTGCAACATTGGTTTCGCGCGAAAGGTTTGTAAACTATTGTAAAATCTAAGGTTGAACGCTCACTTGAGATAAACCAAGAAAGGGAATCTATGGCTCTGAAAGTTGGTATGGATGCCCCGGCATTTACTGCCAAAGACAGCGATGGCAACACCGTATCGCTATCTGATTTTGCGGGTAAAACTGTTGTTCTATATTTTTATCCCAAAGACGACACCCCAGGCTGCACGAAAGAAGCACAAAGCTTCCGAGATAACTATGCCGAATATCAAGGCAAAGAGATGGTTGTTCTCGGTGTCAGCACCGATGATGAGGCATCCCACAAACTATTTAAGGAAAAGTATGGTCTACCTTTCCAATTGCTAGCCGATCCGGATGGCACAATCACCAAAGCCTACGACGTGGATGGTGGTGGTTATGCCAAGCGTGTCACCTACATTATTGATGGCAGTGGCAAAATCACTCACGTTGATGAGAGTGTGAAAACGGCAACCCATGCTCAAGATATTCTAGCTGTAGTGAGCTAATCCAGCCCAAATTGGGACAATAACAAGCATGCAGAATAGGGGTACAGTGTCATGCTGTACCCCTAAAATTTCCGAGTTTGAAATGTTGGCAATCTAATTTGCAGTTTGAGGTGTGGTGACAGTTCCGGCTGAAGGCGCTGGCTGAGGGTTCGATTGTTGCTGATTCAACCGTTTCAATTGTTCGCGCCGGTATGCATCTGCCGCAGATTGTATTTCTTGCCCGTTTTTGCTGGAGAACTCATCAAAGGTGATCGATCCGCCAGTCTGAGCTTTGTGAATCAAGTCGAAGACGCTAAAACCGCTGTCACCAATGCTACCTCCCATCGAGTCTCGCTCATTTTGGCTAGGTGAAAACTCTTGTAAGGGTTGAGCATTCCCTGCGGCTTGAGCCCAAGCCGCTTGAGGCACAAGGCTAGATGCGATCGCGATCGCAGTGCCACAAACACCAACGCTCAGAGCAACGCGAGCGAGCAGTGATGGGGCAAATTTAGTAACCGACTGGGTGCTTATCTTCATAGCAATTTTGGGAAAATAGGCTAATTCAATCATTACACCTAAGCAAAGCGACGGCGCAACAACGGTGCAATTACCAGTAATGCCACAATATCAAACCCCAGTAATACCAGCAGAGCGCCGCCGAAGGTAATGGATGCCCAAGGTGTTTCCATTACTACACTACCCAGCGACCAAGCAGTATGAGTATAAAGATAGCGAATTGGCTCGATCGCGTAACTCAACGGATTGAGGCTGGCGACAACCTGCAACCATTTGGGCATGAAGGACAGAGGGGCTAGGGCCGTGCTAGCAAATAGCAGAGGCAAGTTGGTGACAAAAATCACGGCAATCAGTTCAATATGGCCGGGCAGAGCAAATGCTAAACCCAGACTCAACGCTGTCACCCCGACTACTAATAAGAATACAATCAGCGCGATCGTACTCAACCCGATCGCGTTTGGGAAACCCGCGCCTAAAAAGGCACTAACGGCAATAATCGCAACCGCTTGAATCAAACTCAGAGCAATGATGTAAATTGCTGAAGCGGCAACAATCGAGAAGCGAGAGGCGAGAGGTGCCACCAGTAAGCGGTTCAAGAAGCCAAATTCGCGATCGAACATCACGGGTAACCCCGCATTTAAGGCTCCAGCAAACGCCGTGAAGACAATGACGCCCGCACCGAGAAATTGTCCGTAGGAGAGTCCTTCGCCAAAGAGTCCTTTCGGAGCGTTTTGAAATAAAGCTCCAAACAGAACTAGCCACATAATCGGTTGAATCACTCCAGCAATCAACGTAGAAGGACGACGTTGTAACTGAATAAACAAGCGTTTAGTTAGAGCTAGAGTTTCTTGGACAAATTCACCAAAACCAGGATTATCGTTAACTTGAATTTGACTGGCGGGTTCGGGTTGCCAGTTAATATCTGATTTAGAGGGAGTAACTGTTTGACTCATAGTGCTTCTCTATGCATAGTTAAAAAAATGATGAATTATAAATTATGAATGAGGAGAAATCTAACGGCTAAATTTCATAATTCATCATTCACAATTCATAATTTCTCTATCGCATACTTTGTTTGCGTTCTGTCTTGGGATCGCGAGCGCCAGCAGCAGCCAGTTCGGCATCTAGGAGGGTTTGACCAGTAGCCGCGAGATAAACATCATCCAAACTCGGTCGCGATTGAGCAATTCCGAATGTCGGTAAACCTGCATCCTTTAATGTTTGCTGAATGGCGATCAATGCATCGCTTTGAGGCTTCACAACTAAGTTGAGAGAGTTACCCTGAGCGCTATTAATTAGCGCTTCTTGGACAAAGGGCAGAGCCTCAAGCATTTCTTTGGCTTTCTCTGCTTCCGTCAAAGGAGAGAATTCGCGAATGCGAAGCGTAATGCGATCGCCTCCGACTCGATCTTTCAATTCTGATGGTGTCCCTTCAGCAATGACTAATCCTTTATCAATAATTGCCACGCGATCGGCTAATGCATCAATTTCTTCTAGGTAGTGACTGGTAATCACGACTGTAGTTCCTGCCTCGCGCAACTGACGCAGAAAATCCCAGACTACAACCCGGCTTTCGATATCCAGTCCGACTGTGGGTTCATCGAGTACCAAGACATCCGGTTGATGCAGTAATCCGGCTGCTAAGTCCAGACGCTTTCGCAAACCTCCGGAATACGTGCCAGTTTTTTTATCCGCATAGTCTTGTAGCCCTAGAAACGCGATCGTTTTATTGACTCGTTCCTTGGCAACAGCACCGGGGAGGTGATAAAGCGAGGCTTGGAGTTGCAAGAGTTCTCGACCTGTCAGTACCTTATCTAGTGCCACTTCCTGAGCTACATAGCCCAGCCGTCGGCGGGCAGCTCTGGGATTGTCAATCACAGAGATACCAGAAACTTCAATCTTTCCTGCATCGGGAGCAGCTAAGGTACATAAGCAGCGAATGGTGGTCGTTTTACCGGCACCATTAGGACCTAGTAATCCAAATATTTCACCAGGTTGCACCTGAAAGGAGATATCCTTGACGGCTTCGACGTTACCGTAGCGCTTTTTGAGGTTTTGGATTAAAACAGCGGCAGCCATAACTATTCCTATCCCTGGATAGGCTACACATTTCTACACAGTCTTTCTTCATTCATTCTAAAGGGTTGCCGCCTTGCCATATTGGTAGGGATAACCCTGCTAGTCGCCGAGTGAGAGATAACATCTCAGGGATTCAATCTCCACAATGCAACTTGGTCACTAGTCACTGGTCACTGATTAAAAACTACCGCCAAGCATGAAAGACCATTCTTTTTCTGAACAAACGACCCGTGAAGGGACTCTTAAAGACTTTAACCTCTTTGAATCCCACTGTTTCTAGCATTGCCTGCACCATCAAGGGATTGGGGCCGCACCAGTTGGTGGGGTCGTTATTCAGTTCAGTTCCCGGATAAAATGCCATTGCTGGTCGTCTACAGGTCAGCAAATCGACGTGAGTTTCTAGAATTAATTGCTTACCAGTTACGCTGGCGACCCGTTCGAGGGCTAGTAGTGGGTGACGCAGGTGGTAGAGTACGCCTAAGAATAGAACGAGATCGAAAACTCCAACGGTGTCTGGTGAAAGGTCAAGCACATCTATGGCTTTATCCTCAACTTGAGAATTGAGCGCTTTTCTGGCCAACTCGAATCCGGCTTTCGTCCCCCAGCCTTCACCACTCCAACTGTAAGAATCCGTTGCGAGAACGCGACTGGCACCATGACGTTCCGCTTCAAAGGAATAAAAACCATCCCAGGCACCGATATCTAAGACGGTCATTCCTTCTAGGTTTTTAGGCAGAATTTTCTTACCTTTATTAGGGTCGCATAAGCCAGGTGTTACGACCCCATCTCCCAGGTCAATACTATGAAACCAGCTGATTTTCGCGACTTCTCGTTTTAACTCCTCTACGTTCGTAAAGGGTTGGCGAGGGGGTTCGGTGGCTGTTGCTTTTTCTAGCGATCGCGTTACAGTTTCCAGTAGCTGTTCGAGTTCTGACAGGGAAACTACCTTACTCTGGGTTTGCAGAGGTGACATTCCTGATGTTCTTGCCAGTTCCAGCGCTTTATCCCGGAGATTGATAAAGTCCTGGCGGTAAGCAGCGAGTTTTGCTACGAGGCTTTCGGATGGACAAACGCCGATGTTTTGGAGTGCTTCAGCTGCCATCGATAGCTCCCGACTCACTTCAGACACTCGTTGTTTGAGAGCGGACAGCTGTTGCTGCAAGTCTTGATAATTCTGTTCCATGTGCAATGCGATAATGAACCCGATCTGAGTAATCCTAACTCCACAGATTCGCAGCTTTAGAAAGGCAGATACTCAACAGCATTTAGCCATTCATCAGGCTCCGACGCTAACGCAATTAGTTCTAAATCTTTCACAAACTGACCGATAGTACCACCTAGCTGATGCCCGAAAATCAAACCTGCAAAGGGCCGTCCCTGACGCTGCCAATCTTCAGCCAATGCCTTAAAGCGGATATCTTGGGTGAACAGCACTCGCCCAAGCCCACGAACATGTTCCAGAAGTTCATCATCCGGCACTTCAGCTGAATCATCTTCAATAGCTGTCAGTACATCTACGCCACGACGACGCAATTGATCTGTAATTGCTTGAGGTACATGAACATCCATGTACAAACGAATCGCCACTACAACAGCCCTTTTGCTCGCATACGCACAAAAAATGGTGAGGGTGACGCCTGAGATTTTGCCTGTTGTGCTTGCTCCCATTCTGCGCGAATCTCGCCGTCAATCTCATCTTGGCGATCGAAGTAATATGCCATCGCAGCATAAGCTTCTGATAACCTTAGATAAGGATGTTGGCGACACATTTCATCAGGAGACCAGCCGTAAGCAAGGTAGTCCATTACGATCTGGGCAACGCGCACACGCGGTATTCGCTGTAACTGTGCTGGTTGACCTTCTAGTTTCTTGATATGAGGATAAGTTACTCCTGATGTCATGGCACAAGTGTTGAGGTAATCGTGCAATTGCCGTCGGTAGAAGCGAAACTGATCGCATTCTAACCCTTTGAGCCTCACCTACTCTTATCTGTCCAATACAACTTGGCAAGTAAGAGCGATCGCATTTTCTCAATTTATTGCCTGCCTTCCTTCCACTCTTCTCCACCCGGTAAGCGAGCTAAATTTTCATCAATAATTACTGGCAACATTTCTGCTGAGTAGGCATACGTCAGCGCAAGCATATTCAGCGCTGTTTCAACGACCTGTGTTCTATCCACTATCTCTGAAAGCTGAAACGGAGTATAAGCTCCCCCTTGCACTTCCACACTCGCCGTCCGAATTGCTGCCTCTAGTATGCTGTCCAGCAACGGTTGCCATTCATCTGACTTGATGTAGTAAGAGGTTTTATTTTCTTTAAGGTTCAGGTCTTGAATTTCTAGCAAAGAATCTCGAATTGATGCTACCCAAGAATTAGTCAAGCGCTGCTCAACTTGGTTTTTAATCAAATGAATCAGTATTCTGATGATAAAGGATTTAATCGCCCGTAGGATTGCCTTTTTACTCATCCCTTCTAATTCATCCACAATCACCAAGGCATCTTCGTATCGCCCTTCCAGGATGCTGGCTCTTAAGTCTATTAATTCCTGGGTCATACCGTTTGCCTTCACGAATCGATACTGCAAATTAATAATGCGATCGCAATTTATTTACTAAATCTGAGTATTCTACGAGAACTCTACTGTTCTTTCGTCCAAATATACAAACAACAATTTGTTTACTTTGTCTCCATCCAATTTTGACCTGCACGAACATCAACTACTAAAGGAACGCTCAGTTCAACCGCTGATTCCATTGTGGATTTAATTTTAGGTTGCAAGTCTTCCCATTCATCCGGAGAAACTTCAAAGATGAGTTCGTCATGAACTTGCAATAACAAGCGTGCTTGGTAACTCTTTAAAAGTTCGTGCATTTTCACCATCGCGATTTTGATGATGTCGGCACTTGAACCTTGAATTGGCGCGTTAGCTGCTGCGCGTAGCAAGCCAGCATCGTATTGATCTAATCGTTTGAACTCGTTGAGGTTAATATCCTTGGGATCGCTACCTTTCCGCTGACGCAGTGCCGAGCTGTTGAAGTTGAAATAGCGGCGGCGTCCTAAAATAGTTTCAACGTAACCTTGCGCGATCGCTTCCCGTTGTAACTGTTGCAAATACTCAAATACTTTGGAATAACGTTCGTTAAACCGCTCAATAAATTTCTTCCCTTCCGTTGAGCTAACTCCAGCTTCTCGCGCAAATCGTTGCGCTCCCATTCCATAAATTACGCCAAAGTTAATTGTTTTCCCTAAACGTCGTTCGTCTGGCGTTACGTCTTCCTTCTCAAACAGTAACCTTGCTGTTACTCGGTGAATGTCCTCATTGTTTTGATAGGTTTCAAGGAGTATCGGTTCTTTGCTAAGATGTGCTAAAATTCGCAGCTCAATTTGCGAATAGTCTGCTGTGACCAATAACCAACCGGGTTCGGGAATAAACGCTTTGCGAATCTGGCGAGAAAAAGCAGTACGGATGGGAATATTCTGTAAATTTGGATTAGAAGAAGACAGACGCCCCGTGCTGGTTGCTGTCTGATTAAAATCAGTATGTACCCGATGCGTATCTGGGCGAACAAGTGCCGGTAGCGCATCCACATAGGTTGATTTCAGTTTAGACAGAGTGCGATGTTCCAAAATCGCATCAACAACTGGATGGTCGCCTTGTAGCTTTTCTAATGTAGCCGCATCGGTCGAGTAGCCCGTCTTAATTTTCCGCGACTTTTTGCGGTCTAATCCCAATTTTTCAAACAGCAACTCACTCAGTTGTTTGGGAGAGCCTAAGCTAAATTTATCTCCAGCCGCCGCGTAGGCATCAGATTCAATCTTTTCTAAATCCTTTTCTAGTTGTTGCGACAGTTGTTTGAGATAGGGGATGTCAATGCGAATCCCCTGATATTCCATTTGGGCTAAAACAGGTTCTAGCGGCTGTTCGACTTCTAGTAATAGCTCGTACAAAGCTGGAATTTTTTCCAGTTCCTCGCGTAGCTTCATCACCAGTCCAAATGTGGTGTAAACATCCATCCCGCAGTAATCTGCAACCGTTGGGATGTTGATGTCAGCCATTGTTTTGCCTTTGGGGACGATATCGGTGTAACTTTTCGCTGATATCCCCAAATATTTGAGAGACAAATCGCTGAGGTTATGGCTACTCTCTGGATTGAGGACATAACTGGCTAGCATCGTGTCGAATACGACTCCCGCTAGCTCAATCCCTTGGCAGCGCAGCACTAAGCGATCGAACTTTGCATTTTGCAAGGCTTTGGGATACTGAGTACTTTCTAGAATCGGGCGCAAAGCGTCTAGAACAGTGTCCTTGTCTAAGTTGTTACCTGTCTTGTGACCAATCGGAATATAAGCAACTTCTACATCTGAGCGTTGCAGCGTCTCTAGTTCCCCAACGTCCGGGAGAGCAAAGCAGCAACCAATTCCGACTAACTCAGCATCTCGTGGCTCTAAATCGCTTGTTTCCGTATCCCAAGCTACAGGGATTGCAGGATTAGTACAATTTTGTAGCTGTTGTACCAACTGAGTGAGTTTTTCCGGCGTGTCGATGATGTTGGGTCGAATCTCCACCTGAGGAGATGCCTCCCGTTGAGCGGCTTCAGTATCGGCGGCACTGAAAAACCACAAATCGGGATCGTCTACTTCCGGTATGGGGATTGTGTCGGTTTCGTCTGCTCCAGATTCTGACGGTTGGGGTTCAAGACTTTGTGCCCTAACATCAACCGCTCTACCGCCAAAGGTTTGCTGAAGTTTGTCAATTTTGCCCAAAAATAACTGAAATTCCAACTTTTCCAGCAGGGGTTTGAGAACCTCTGTATCAAATCCCTGAAGCTTGCCATCTTCTAGTTCAACGCCTACAGGAGCATCGAATTTTAATTGGGCGAGGTAGCGAGAGTGTTCGGCTTCTTGTCTGCCGGTTTCTAGTTTGGTCTTCGTCGCGCCTTTAATCTGGTCTAGAGAGGCATAAATCTTTTCCAGAGAACCGTACTGGTTGAGCAAACTGACGGCTGTTTTGTCTCCAATTCCCTTGACTCCGGGGATGTTGTCTGATTTATCGCCGCAGAGGGCTTTATAATCGACTACCTGTTCGGGTGTAATGCCCAGTTTCTCTTTGACCTGTTCTGGCCCAAATTCTGTTGGCCCGGTGGATTTACCCCGCTTCAAAAAGTCAGTGCTGAGATAAAGGATGCTAATTGCTTTTTCCGGATCGACTAACTGAAATAAATCGCGATCGCCTGTTAAGATTTTGATTCGATACCCCTTCTCGCTCGCTTGTAAGGCTAACGTCGCTAAAACATCATCAGCCTCATAACCCGGAGAAGTTACAACAGGCACTCTGAATGCTTCCAGCAACTCCTTGAGATTTTTCAAATCCGGGACAAAATCCTCTGGAGTATCCGGTCGATCGGCTTTATAGGTATCATCAGCTTCGTGGCGAAATGTGGGTAAGCCGAGGTCAAATGCGACTGCCATCGAATCCGGTTGCTCTGATTCCATGACCTCTGTTAGCGACTTGAGAAAGCCGAAGCAAACACTGGTGGGAATTCCCGTCTTGGTTCGCAATCCTCCATCTCGCCCTTTGGCAAAGGCGAAAAAAGAGCGAAAGGCTAGAGAATGACCGTCAACCAGGATAAATAGAGGCCGCGATTCCAGGGAGGAGTCGCCAGAGGGAGAGGGATTGGAGGCAGGTGTAGATTGAGACATAGCCTCATTTTAGGCAATCTCTTACCCGGCGTTCCATGTTAAATGCGATCGCTTGTCTGGCAAAAGGTAGAGGGTTCCAGGGCAGAAGGCAAAAGGCAAAAGGCAGAAGGCAGAAGGGAAAGATTGACGGGTCAAGGGTTCGGTATTAAGCGGAATGTTACTGACTTAAGGTGAAAGTTGTCGATATTAGAAAAAGCCCGGACTTGGGGGTTTCCCCCAAACCCCCATTGGGGGACATGCGTCTCCCCCAAACCCCCCGCGCAAGGGTTGATTCAGGGTTAAGTCAGTGGCATTCGTATTAAGTTAAACGAGAATCAAGAGTCGCCAAGGCGACTGCGATCGTTCAAAAGCCCTGGTACGTGCAACCAGGGCTTTTCGGTGGAGATGCAACCTCGATACAACCTTTACAAATGACCAAAACATAGCAGTTACACCACTCATTAAATCGTACTGATGGAGAGATGGTTGTGTCTCTCTATCGCTAGTGGGATTTAACGCTAACCATCCGATCGCAAAATGGTGGCAACGCAGGCTTGGCAGTTTGAAGGCACAACAGCCGATCAATCTTGCTTCACGGTATCGGGAACACCCACTGCTGAAAGTCCTGCGATCGCTTTTAAGTTTTGAGTGCGAATCAACTCTGTAAAATCCAAGCTGGGACGCCGCTCAATCTGAGCAACCGTTTCAATCCCCGCTAACAGATTCCTCGCGGCTTCAGATTCCGTGTAGCCCCGCCGAATTGCGACTTGAATTGCCGCCTCATCCGCATCTAACTCCCTCTGAGAACTGCGGGTGCTGCGCCAAATTTGCGTACCTGCGATCGCACTTAGCCCGGTAGCTACCACAGTTCCCACCGCATCTCCCTGTGCCAGTTCTACTATCCCGCCTAACAGCCCCACCAGCACGATGCCTTGATAGATATCCGGCTTAAACCACTTGATGTTAATCAGCCAACTGACAGCCCGCAACATCAGCACGTCCCGCTGCGCTTTTGGTATGCGACGCCACAGATCGAAGTTGACATAAATGGAACGCGATCGAGACCAAGGGTAAGGAAAGGGAGTCTCAATTACTGTACTCTGCTGAGGCCTGCTAACAATTTTCGTCAGCATCCGCCCAGAAGCGGGCATCAGTTCTATCAAACGGCGAATTTCAGGCTCTGGATTCATAGATAGAGGAATAAGAAGAGTCTGAGGCATAATTTCTTCATGCGCGAAAAGCGTATGAAGTCTCAGAACTCATTTTAAGGGTTGGGAGATGGGCTAGCTGTAGCTTTCGGTGTCGGATGGGGTGCGGCTGAGTTAGGTGAAGCCGTCGCTTTTGGTGTCGGACGGGGTGTCGCTAAGTTAGGTGAAGCCGTCGCTTTTGGTGTCGGACGGGGTG
>DATNPC010001066.1:0-15441 GCA_036703375.1 Allocoleopsis sp. | reverse complement strand
CTAGCTTGTGTGGGCGGTGGCTCAAATGCCATGGGACTCTTTCACGAGTTTGTGAACGAACCCAACGTGCGGTTGATTGGGATTGAAGCAGCAGGGGAAGGCGTAAATACGGAGAAACACGCCGCAACCCTGACTCGCGGTCGGCCTGGGGTGCTGCACGGTGCAATGAGTTATTTGCTGCAAGATGAAGATGGTCAGGTGATAGAACCCCACTCCGTCAGTGCGGGTCTTGATTATCCCGGCGTTGGGCCAGAGCATAGCTATTTGAAGGATAGCGAGAGAGCTGAGTATTACGCTGTCACTGACTCAGATGCACTGGCAGCTTTTCGTCGGTTATCTGAGCTAGAAGGCATTATCCCAGCTCTGGAAACAGCTCATGCGATCGCTTATTTAGAAACGCTGTGTTCTCAATTGAGTGGTAGTCCCCGGATTGTAATTAACTGTTCGGGTCGTGGCGATAAGGATGTCCAGACGGTTGCCAAGTTCCTTCATTTAGAAGGGGGAAACTAGGACTACAGAAGGATGAAGAGTGAAGGTTGAAGGATGAACCATAGAGGATAAGAGTACCCAAGCCTTGAAAGCGCGATCGAAGCAGTAAGGGGAATGTACGACTTGCATTTAGAGTCCCCTTCCTCCTTCTCTGGCGCAGTTTCAGGCATGGCTGAAGATTTTTATCTTTTACCCCGTTAAACTTCATCCTTTGTTCCCGTTCCTTCCATGAGGCAAACCCATTTCACTCAGATGCTCGTTGGCATGCTGGTTCTCACCGCAGGTTTGAGCAGTTGTAGTTCTTCGTTTGAATTTCCCAGTGGTGCCACGTTGTCTTTGCCGCCTGACAAGGCACCATCCTCAACCGTGTCCCAAAATTCCAATCCTGGTCAGTTCGCTACGCTGGAACAGTCTGTGTATCAACAAGTTAATCAATATCGCCAGTCGCGGAATTTACCGCCTTTAAAGTTAGATGCCCGGATTAGCGAACAAGCACGGCTTCACAGTCAAGACATGGCAAGGGGTCGAGTGCCGTTTAGCCATCAGGGATTTGAGGGGCGAGTCAAAGCGATCGCTAAATTTATTTCCTACAGGCGTGCAGGGGAAAATGTTGCCTATAACCAGGGCTTCTCTAACCCTGGGCAGCAAGCGGTTGAGGGTTGGATTAAAAGCTCTGGTCATCGCGAGAACATGGAAGGTAACTTTGACCTCACTGGTATTGGCGTTGCCAAAAATGCCCGAGGTGAGTACTATTTCACGCAAATTTTTATAAAACGCGGCTAGATAGTTACAGTTTGTTACAATTACGAGCATAGTAGGAAAAAGATTACCTCCTAGGTTCTGTCAGTCTAAGCCTCCCTCAATTTTTAGCCTTCTGACCTCCTTCACCCCGGATATGGAATGAACGATTTTCAAGTCTGTGACGCTGACCTTTCTGAAGAGCTGTGTCAAGAGTATTTGAATGCCACGGAACTTGCGGTGGATACAGAGACGATGGGACTGATTTACCAACGCGATCGCTTATGTCTCGTCCAACTGTGCGACCCGAAAAACCGAGTCACCGTGGTTCGTATCGCCAAAGGACAAACCGAAGCCCCTAACTTAAAAAAACTGCTGGAAGCCCCGAACGTCCTCAAGGTATTTCATTTTGCCCGCTTCGATCTAGCCATGTTGCGGCAGAATCTGGGCATTCATACCACACCAGTCTTTTGCACGAAAATTGCGAGCAAACTGGCTCGTACCTATACAGGTCGTCACGGTCTCAAGGATTTGGTCTTAGAGTTAGAAAAGGTAGAACTGGATAAGACCGCCCAGAGTTCTGACTGGGGTGATGCAGCCAATCTTTCTGATGAACAATTGCGCTATGCCGCTAACGATGTCCGCTACCTGTTGAGCGTGCGGCACAAGTTGATTACCATGCTCAAACGCGAATGCCGTTGGGAAATCGCTCAGCAGTGCTTTGAGGCATTGCCTGTCATTGTTTCACTGGATTTGCTGCAATATAAAGATATCTTTGAACATTGAAATGTAGGTGTGAGGTTACTTAATCGATCTGTACGCTCTAGAGGATGAGTTTTGCGATCGCTGCTAATTTCAGATGTCTTTTTATCCGTCGCTTTTCTGAGTTAATCTCCCCAATAAAACGTCGAAAGTGGACTCTTGACAAACTCGCCCCCGTTCACAGAACACTGTTCTCAGTTGCATGAAGTACACGGGAGAGGTTACTCGTTCATAGTTGATAGCTCATGGTTCATGGCTCTCGCAGAGGCAATGAACCATGAACCATGAACAAAAAACAGAAATCTGTATCTCATCCAACTGAGAATTGCTATATTGCTTGTTTGTTCGTCCAATGAAGTGGTAGGAAAGGGAAGAAATAAGGGTAAAAACGAGAACAGTCATGAAACTGCTCTTTTTTTTAACCCTTACTCTTTTCCCAGGACTATTTAAACGAACTTAATATTAAATATTTAGCATATTAATCAATAAAAATGGTGTGAAGTTTTTTCGTTTTATTGTGAAGATAATCAAAGAATCTCAAAACAATCAAAGTTGGAGAGATAAGGACTAGACAGGAGGTGTTATCATGGCGACGGATAGGTTTGAGTAGATTTTCAGCTAAATGACGTATAGAATTTGAGTTAGATAGCTGTTGTTCGTCTTTAGAGGGAGAAGATACTGTAGAGAAGTAGCCTATTAAAATTTTCTAATTTCTCGACAAGATAGCTGGTAAAACTTTTCACCTATTTTTGTTGCCAACTCATAGCGTATGATTGCCAAAGAGTTAGACTTAGAAATTCTCCCAGAATCTCAAGAACTCAACATCCCAGGACTCACCTATATTCCTAACTACATTAATGCCCAAGAGCAAACCCAACTCTTAACCTTTGTCGATCAGCAGTCCTGGGCAATAGACTCAGCAGAGTTAACTAGACGAATTCAGCAGCATGGCTATAAATTGATTTACCAAAACGGGGTATTGGTTGCTTCCTGCTACTTAGGAGCATTGCCGGATTGGTTAGGTAAGATCGCAAGCAGACTGGTAGCCGATGGTTTAACACCAACAGTGCCAGAACAAGTCACCATCAATGAATACCTACCTGGTCAGGGGATTAGAAGTCATATCGACTGCGATACATGCTTTGGCAACACAGTGATGACGCTAAGCGTGGGAAGTTCCTGCGTTATGCAATTTACTCATATCCACACTAAAGAAAAAGCAGAGATTCTATTGCGGCCAGGGAGTTTGCTGATTTTAAAGGGAGCGGCGAGATACCATTGGCTGCACGGTGTTGCTCCTCGTAAAGCAGATGTCTATAAGGGCGAAGAGTTTGTGAGAACGAGAAGGGTTTCCTTGGCATTTCGGGAGGTTTTATTCCCTCACAAGTAACCTTCTGCTCCAGTCGAAGATAACCAGATAGGTAACCAGAAGACAGTTATAGGACTTACGCAAATTCCCTTTTGAATCACCATGAGTAGGGGCGCACCGACGTGCGCCCTTCCTATATGTGGGGTCCCTACGTAAGTCCTGAGTTAGTCGAATTTGTTATTATCTGTCCAGGTTGGTGCTGCGTGGCAGAAATCATTGATTAGTTGAAAGTGAAAACGGGACAACCACAGAGGGATTGCCCCTGCATGTGGCGTTCGCGCGTTAGTCGGGAACTCTCGATCGCTTCTGGAAACTAGTCAGGGATTTTTGCTGCTGTAGCTGAGTATCTTTACCCGGTAGGAGTAGTACAGTCATGAACCCACCGATTAAAAGCGGGGGCTTGTAAGAGGACAGCCCGACCCTACGGGCGGGTGTAATCTCAAGCCACACATGACCAGACTAAGACGCAAGTCTACGTTTTTTGAGTCAAGACACCCACAAATGCGTAGCTAGTTTGTGGCTCTGTCATCAACCGTTAAACATCTTTAAGGGCTAAGGAAGTGCGGTTGATCTAACAAGCTCTTAAAACATTGTCGAAGCTAACGTTACGAGCAATCAGGAGAGACACAACAATGTCTAAACCTAACTACGTTCTCGTTCTTGATACCAACCGAAGACGACTCAATCCTTGTACACCAGGGGTTGCTAGAGGCTTGCTCAACGCAAAAAAGGCTAAAGTATTCCGACGCTATCCGTTCACAATCATCCTGAACAAAGTAGTCGAGGATGAATCAAAGCCGATGCAGCTTAAGTTAGATCCAGGCTCTAAAACTACTGGAATCGCTCTACTTCAGGGAGAAAAGGTAGTCTGGGCAGGAGCATTGACTCATCGAGGGCAGCAGGTTAAGGACTCTCTCTTGGCCCGTAGAGCCTTGAGAAGAGGACGTAGAAACCGTAAGACTCGCTACCGCGCTCCAAGATTCCTCAATCGCACCAGAGTTAAGGGTTGGCTTGCCCCAAGCCTCCAACATCGAGTTGAAACCACAATGACTTGGGTTAATCGACTCCTACGATATGCTCCAGTTGCGGGCATTTCCCAAGAGTTAGTGCGATTCGATTTGCAGCAGATGGAGCATCCTGAAATTTCAGGAGTCGAATACCAGCAAGGCACTCTGTTTGGTTATGAAGTTCGCGAGTACCTATTAGAGAAGTGGGAACGCCAGTGCGCTTACTGTGGGACTGAAAATACTCCTCTACAAGTCGAGCATATTCAACCTAGAGCCAAAGGCGGAAGCAACCGTATCTCCAACCTATGCATGAGTTGCGAATCCTGCAACACCAAGAAAGGGACTCAAGATATTGAAGTGTTTCTCAAAAAGAAACCTGAGGTCTTGAAGCGAGTTCTAGCTCAAGCTAAGCGCCCTTTGAAGGATGCCGCAGTTGTCAACTCGACTCGATGGGCGTTATTAAATCGTCTTAAAAAGATTGGTTTACCTGTTGAAGTAGCTAGTGGCGGTAAAACTAAATACAACCGTTGTCGCTTAGAGCTACCCAAGCATCACTATATCGATGCCGCTTGTGTTGGAAATGTAGAGAATCTACAGATTCTCACAACTCAACCATTACTGATTAAAGCAACAGGTCACGGCAATCGGCAGATGTGCGGCACCGATAAATATGGGTTTCCCATCCGTCATCGCTCTAGTACACAGATTCACAAAGGGTTCCAGACTGGAGACATTGTTCGGGCTGTTGTCTCTAGCGGCAAGAAGGTCGGCACATACGTCGGTCGTGTTCTTTGCCGTGCAACTGGTAGCTTTGACATTTCCACTTCAGGCGGACGAGTGGCTGGCATTAGCCACAGATATTGCACTCACATTCATCAAAAGGATGGCTACAACTATGCATATTGAAGAAGGTCGGCGACTCAAGTCGCGAGCGCGCTTTCCTCTCCGCTCTGAAGAGACGGAGCTTCCAGCTTCGGAGGGATCTAGGTGAATGGTTGCCATCAATTTTCGAGATCGAGCCTATCGAGCGGCAAAGCACTACTGGCATGGCACCCATCGAACAGCTTCTCCTCAAGAAACTTGGAAACGAATACAACCTTACTTTAAAGCGATCGCGCTTACCCGTGTCGCGAATATTACAGGCTTAGATCGGATTGGGATTCCGGTGACGCTTTCCATTCGTCCCAATAGCCATAGCGTTGTCACCTCCTCCGGAAAAGGCACCACCTTAGACGCCGCGATGGTTTCAGCAGCCATGGAGTCGTTGGAACTATTCTGTGCTGAAACGGTTGAACTGCCTCACATCAAACTACCCTACACTCAACTAGCAGACAAGTATCCAGTCATTGCCTTAGACAACTTGCCACTGCGGGAAAACTCGCTGTTTAATATCAATCGACCCGAACAGTGGTGTTTGGGTTGGGATATCGTTCACCAACATGAGGTAGCTGTTCCGATTCAAGCTGTCTCGATGAACTACAACAAATATTGGTACAACGATTTTGACAGCCTGGGTTCATTTGACATGGGTTCCAATGGTTTAGCCTCCGGAAATCATTTTTTGGAAGCCGTCACGTCTGCGCTGTATGAATTGATCGAACGAGATGCAGTTTCGTGTCAACTGGAAGCTTGTTTACAAGGATACGGCATACCTGGTGGCTATCAAATGCCAAAAGTGCGTTTAGAGACGATCGCAAATCCTCTAGTCACCGAGTTATTGGCAAAATTTACCGCCGCACAAATTGTACCCGTTCTATTTGACTGCACCGTCGATACTGAAGTCCCCGTCTATCGGGCTTTTCTTTACGACTCCAGCGGACGCGGGCCTAGCAGTCACGGTTATGGAGCGCATCTCGATCCAGAATTAGCCATGGTGCGAGCGCTGACAGAAGCTGCTCAAATTCGCGCTATTCTGATTTCAGGTGCCAGAGATGACATCTTTTTTCAATACTACACAGCATTGAGAATTAAAGGTAATGGTGGTGATGAGGCTCTGAATCTGGAATCCGATCCACCGACAGTAGACGCCAGAACCCTACAATCACAAGCTACTACCACGTTTGAGGACGATATCGCTATTATCGTGGAAAAACTGAAATGGATAGGTTTGCCGCAGGCGATTGTCTGCGATTTAACTCCGCCAGAGTGGGATATCTCCGTAGTTCGGGTTATTGTCCCAGGATTAGAAGCATCGTTCCATAGGAGCTATCGCCCTAAGCAACGAGCGATCGCATTTGGTAAAAGTAAGAACAGGTTTGGGGTGGCATCGAAAACAGAAGAAATTCGTCCAACCGATACTCATCTGCCCGCTGGAGGAAATCGTTAAACAAGGCAAAAGTCAGGTGAAACTCTCCATTACTCTTAACTCTGTGTTCTGGAGTGCCCTCCGTGGTTGATTAAAGACGCCACTTTCACACTTTCACAAATTCAAGAGGATAGCCATAGCATTTCGGTTGCTCGTGAAGTGCGAACTGATTGCACAACTGCTTCATCATCAACTATGAGAAAAATTGTTATCTTCTTAGGCCCATCGCTTCCGATTGCCGAAGCTAAAGAGATTCTCGATGCCATTTATCTTCCTCCAGCTAAGCAAGCGGATTTAATCAGTGCTGTAACGACTTACAAACCCGATGCGATTGGTCTAATTGATGGCGTTTTTCTCACTTGCCCTTCGGTATGGCACAAGGAAATTTTGTATGCGATCGAGCAGGGAGTAGCGGTGTATGGTGCTAGCAGTATGGGGGCTTTACGAGCAGCTGAAACGGATACATTTGGCACGATTGGAATTGGTGAAATTTATCGAATGTATGCCAGTGGAGAGCTGATTGATGATGATGAAGTAGCTTTAGTGCATGGGTTAGAGGATATGGAATATCGTCCTCTCTCAGAACCGATGGTGAATGTGCGTGCGACATTTCGCCGTGCGATGGATGAGGGAATGATTGATGAGGCGGTGTATGAAGAATTAAACGCGATCGCAAAATCAATATACTTTTCCGAACGAACGTTCCCCACCATCTTTCGCAAAGCAGCTACGGCAGGTATAGAGACGAACAAGCTAGAAGAAATGGCATTATTTTGCAAGGAAAATCATGTAGATCTTAAGCGGAAAGATGCTATCTTACTACTAGAAACGCTACGAAATTTACCGGAATCGTTATCGCAACAGCCGCCTAATTTTTCCCTTGTTCGCAACCAGTTTTTTGAAACGCTCTATCACCGCGATCGCACAGTGCTCCGAGAGGATACTAGTGTTCCTTTGGGCGATATCGCTGGATATGCGGCATTGCATCTCCCTGATTTTGATGACATCAACTTCAATGCATCCAATCGAGCATTAGTGCAGATTTTAGCTGAACTGCTAGGCGTGCAAACCTCAGAGAAACAGATAGATGATGAACGCCAACGATTCCGATTAAAGCATAATCTAACTGAGGAAACTGCCTTCAAAGATTGGTTAGGGCAGAATGACTTGAGCTTAGAGGAATTCGAGCAGTTGATGACTGAGAGGACTCGTTGTCGCCAGTTACAAAAATGGCTGATGACGAGGAAAGGAAACGAGACGAATACCAAGATTTTACTAGATGAATTGCGGTTGCAGAATCGCTATCAAGCCTGTGCTGATGCTGTGGCTGAACGGGAAAGAATGATTCAGGACTACTATCCTCATTTTCCTGAAGAACACTTTAACGATTTAGCGCTATCTCAGTTAGCGATCGAGCATCAGCGTGCGACGGGTTGCCGGATGCGTTTGTATGAGGATTGGATGAAGGAAGCGGGTTTTCTGGGTTCTGAATATCTGAAGATGGAACTTTTGCGATCGCACTTAGTGAGGAAAGTAACACAAGGTACTGAGCTGGGTTATCCAGAGGAATAAAGCTGAGACAAATACACGCTCGTCCTGAAGAAAAGCGCGCGGTTAATTGTGTCGTTTTGTTAGAGTTATTCAGTGGTTTTCTTGGGGAAAATATTGCTTGAGTACTATTAGGTTATAACCCCGTTTAACATGATGATTTATGAACTCTACATCATTAACCCCGGAAGCGATCGCAACTCTGACGCTCGCCAAAGCGTTGGAAAAAACAGGTGAAAAAATCGAGAAGAAGGTGCGCGAGCAAGGCGATCGATTATTGCAGTTACTCAAAGACAGATTTCCGTTCGCAGCGACAGAAGTTAACCTCACTGAGTACGAGCCGTTAAATGGCGATCGAGCCGCCATTATTGCACAAAAAGTGACAGAAGCCGCAAAGGCAGATTCGGAAGTTGCTCAAACCGTTCAAGCAATAGCAGATGCCGTGCAGTCTCAACCCGATTGCATTGAAAAATTTATGAAGGTAGCCCAAGAAATCAGGATGGAAGTAGAGGGACATATTGTTCGTCATCCTCGCTTCGATATCTGAGTTAGCTACATCCCACGATACGGGTAAGGCATGCCTTTGCCCTACGAATGACCTGTGTTCAACTTATTGAAGAATGGCTACAGCGAAAGATATTCATGAAGAACGAATAAAGCAATTGTGTTCTTCTTGGCAAGCTCAGCCCCATCTACCCGGAGCCGCTCTTTGATTCTAGGATATAGAATCAAGCTTAACAGTTCCTCCCCCAGACGGTTCGCTCCTCTGGGGTTTTTATTATCGACCTGGAGTGGTATCAAATAGAAGAAAGAATGCTACAAATACTTGCCAGCTCTGGTTGTGCGGAAAAGTTGAGATATCAGGAGTGTAAAAAAAATAGACATAGAAGAGGCACTAGAAAAAATCAAAGAGTTATTAACGAAACAGAAAACCGGTAAAACAAAAGAACGAATACCAGTGCTGTATCACCTCGCAGGGCGGATTCAAGTTACTGAGGACTTTGACCCCAAGGCCCCGCGTGAAACTCGTCATGCGGCTGATTGACACATCCCTTTAGAAAGGGTGAGGCATCGGTCACGGAGTTAGCTAAACCCTTTGAGATGAGCCTTCCTGCCATCTCTAAACATCTCAAAGTGCTATAACTGTGACCTTTGTAGAGCATGAGGGCAAGACCAAGCTAACCTTCCACCAAGCCATCTTCAAGTCCGTCGAGGCGCGTGATTCTCACCTGGAGGGCTGGTCTGAATGTCTCGATCGCCTCGCTGATTACCTGTCGGAGACTTCAAGACATGGAGCCTTGCAGTGAAAAACTGATTTAGGCATCTTTCTAAAGGTAGATTTTACCTGTCAGCTCATCCGCTATAGTACATTTGAACTAATTTGATGCCAGACAGCTACATTATCTCACGCTCGCGCATTCCGAAATCATTGATTCAAGGAGTAGACCATGAAATTGAACCCTTATCTGATGTTCAACGGTCAATGTAAGGCAGCGTTGAAGTTCTATGAGCAATGCCTGGGTGCCAAAATCGAAGCGATGATGACCTACGGAGAATCGCCCATGGCAGAACAAACGCCTCCCGAATCGCGCAACAACATCATGCACGCTCACTTTACAGTAAATAACCAGGACTTGATGGCTTCTGACTGTCCACCTGAGCAATATGAAGAACCAAAAGGCTTCTCCGTATCGCTCGGCATTGATGACCCAGTCAAAGCAGAACACATCTTTCACGCATTGGCTGAAAACGGGACAGTGCAGATGCCGCTCCAGGAAACCTTTTGGGCTGCCCGCTTTGGCATGGTTGTCGATCAATTTGGCATTCCGTGGATGATTAACTGCGAACAAGCTGCCTGATGAATTAGACGCTACGCTGCACCCGGACTCGACAGTCGGTTGGAGGTGAATCCTCACACTCAGGCTATAGCGAGAGCATGGCACTAACGCAACGTTCAGAGGGTATACATAGGACTCGGACATGAGGTGACGACGTATCACCACAAGAAAGGAAGCGATCGCGCGATCGCTTCCTTCCCTTGACGAACTGTTCTAAACTTATACCGTTGCAGGTTCTAGGAGTTTAATATTCGAGAAGTTAAATTCAGTCGCGAGTCGTTGGTCTCCCTCGATCGCGTGAACGACTTGGCGCGTCATGACATAATAGTCACCAACTTTCTCGTAAGTATCCTCAAACTCCCGTTTAGCCTTCAAATCACCAGTTTTAGAATTTCGGAAGATGGCGTTGTAGCGTGAGGAAACATAGCCTTCTCCCGTATCCAAACTTTCAGCGGTGTTAATCGTGAAAGCCATAGGGCCCATGACTCGGCTAACCTGGGAAATCTCAGTGCCTCGCACTTTGTAATTAGAACCCATGGCATCGCCTTTCACCAGAATTTCTACCGCACCTGTAGCATCTGCTTCACCGAGGCTAAACTCATTTTTGCCATGAGCCTGCTCGAAAGATGACCGCTTGCGGTGGGTAACGATGTCCCGCACTTGGTTATAAACGCTTTCTTGCACCTTTTCATCTTCAATGTCGGTGACTTCGACACTAAGATCGCGATTAATCCGAACTTTTCCGGTATAAACCTCGTCACCTTGCTTAATTTCGATATCCGCACTGTAGCCTGGAAAATTTTTATCCCAGGTATAGCGGTTTTCGTAGGCAGCTTGAAATAACTCGCGAGCGCTATTGTGCTCTGTCATAAAAATCTGACTTCTATCAACAATCTCTAGTTTAGAAATCTTTGCAAAGGATTGGACTGCTGGGTAAAAATGAACTATCAGCAATCAGGACGAGACATTTGACGCTTCCTTTCAACAGTTATAGGACTTACACAAATTCCCTTTTGAACCACCATGAGTAGGGGCGCACCGACTTGCGTCCTTCCTATATGTGGAGTCCCTGCGTAAGTCCTGAGTTAGTCGGAAATCGTGTCTCAGGCATATCAGTGGTTTTCAGCCGCGATCGGAGGGCTTCCCGCAGGATGCCCTACCTCGTTTAGGTTATTGCTCAATCCCCTTGCGGGCTAGCAATCATCACAGGCTCTTGATAGAGCGGCACTGTAAACGTCACTGTCGAACCCAACCCTTCACCCATACTGTAGAAGTTGACCACTCCCCCCATGGTTTCCACTAGCTTCTGGGAAATGGTTAGTCCTAAGCCAGTACCCCCATAGGCACGAGTGCGGGAACCATCCACCTGGTTGAACGACTGGAACAACCTGTCTTGCTTATCGAGAGACACACCGATACCTGTATCTGCTACCCGGACTTTGACCATACCTGGCAGTTCTTGGTCTTTGAACGTGACCTTTTTCTTGAGGATTTCGGCACTAATCGTTACGCCACCTTCGTGGGTAAATTTAATAGCGTTGCCCACCAGGTTTAACATCACCTGCAACAGACGCTGATAATTGCCATACATGAGTACATCATCATGAGTGGCAGGTAGCTCGATACTCAAACTCAGATTTTTTTGTTCTGCCAAATTTTGAGTGAAGTCTTTGACAACGTTCATCAATTCGCTGAGCCTGACTGGACTCATTTCCAGCTCCATTTTGCCCGCTTCTATCTTGGCAATATCCAAGATGTCGTTGATGATGTCGAGCAGATGGAGCGCTGAGCGATGAGCTTCTTGAATAAATTCTCGTTGCTCTTCGGGGTCATCGGCCATCCCTTCTAGGACGAGTTTGAGAAACCCAATCATGCCATTGAGCGGGGTTCGTAGCTCGTGAGAGGTATTTGCCAGAAATTCACTTTTCAGACGAGAGGCTTCTTCCGCTCGTTCGCTAGCTAGCTCTAGCTGTTTGTACAACGTACCATGTGCGATCGCGGTTCCGACTTGTTCGGCCAATTCTCGCGCTAACTCGATTTCTCCCTCACTCCAGTGACGGCGGGTGTCGCACTGTTGCAGGCAAATTAGACCGTTGGGTTCGTCTTTGTAGGAGGTGGAAACAACTAAGACTGACTTCTGTTGGTACTTAGCGGGTTCGATTTGCTCGACGACCACAGGTTCGCGGCTAAAGAGTGCTTGTCTCAGGTAAGGCTCATTTACCAATTCCAGCTGTTCGCCCAGCATGGAGGTAAACGGTTCCTGGCAATACTCGGCTTCCACCTTGACTTTCAGCGGATCGGGTTGATAGGAGCAGACGATGCAGCGACTGACCTGGAGCGCTTTTCCTAAACTCGTGACCGTTTCCTGGCAAATCGTATCTAGATCGAGCGTGCGGCGAATCTTGCGAGCAATTTTGGTTAGCAGTCGTTGATGAGGGTCCGGACTACAGGTTCCAGGCAAATCCGTGGGTGTCGGTGCAGCCTTTTCAGGTTCAGGCAACAGGCGGCCCATGACCAAAACAGTTGTGGCTTGAGCTTCAGCCTGCAAAATTGGGCTGATGACCAACTCAAACGAAAATACGTGTTCCTTGTAACAAAAGGAATGGATGCAACGCTCGGGGAGTCGTCGATCCAAAATCTGTTGGATTTGCTCTCGGTAGGCTTCAAGGGTGAGCGGACGAAATGTATCGCTCAGGGGCAGTCCTACCACTTGCTCATTTGTCAGACCATAGCGCTCGGCGTCCTGCCAAAAAAAAGATCGGTACTGACCAGATGCATCCTGAGTAAACGCAAGTTCGGACCCCAACCCCTGCAAAAAGCTAGATTTGCCTAGTAGTGCAGTAGCAGATTCCATATTTGGTATACCCAGCTTGAGGACATGAATAAATCAGCAGGAACAGCCATCTTTTGAAACTTGGAAACGACGAGCGACCAAAGGATTCAGAGGATGAGCTGAAGCGATCGGGCGTAAATGCAACTCAAATAGTGAAGAGGTCTCAACCCTAAGTTTAAGGCAGGACTCCTCATACCTGTTTTATCTCAATCAATCATTCCATTCGCCTCGTAGCGGTACGGGCGGATTTCTCTCTAAGGTACGCGATAATTCGTCATCGCGCTCTCTTTCACCCCTAAGCCACTGGCGAATAGCTGTTTCAATGACTTTACTCGGATCGTTAGTCAGGTGCTTAATTTGATCTAGCAGTTCCGAATCTAAATGGATAGAAATTTCTTCCTTCTCCGCTGAACGCTCTCGGTGGACGGCATTATCATTCATAAGCAGTGTTAGGTTCCCTACAATACATTTTACGATATTTAGCAGTTGGCTACCTTTAGCTTAGCGACTAGGCTGTGATAGTTGGGCGATCGCATAATTGACGTACTGTTGAAGAGTCTCATCCGCGTTTTGGGGATGAAAACATTAAAATACATTAAGAGCTACTGCACTTTTGCTTCGTTGGTTCTTTTTTCTCATCCCCGAACCCTATGACTGACGTTCCTGTCTCTCGCATTCGCAATTTCTCAATCATCGCTCACATTGACCATGGAAAATCCACCCTGGCAGACCGCCTCTTGCAGACTACAGGAACTGTAAACGCTCGGGAGATGAAAGAACAGTTCCTAGACAACATGGAGTTAGAGCGGGAGCGGGGCATTACGATTAAGCTACAAGCAGCTCGGATGAACTATATCGCCAGTGATGGTGAGAAATACGTTCTCAATCTGATTGACACTCCGGGTCACGTAGACTTTTCTTATGAAGTATCGCGATCGCTTGTCGCTTGCGAAGGAGCCCTGTTAGTTGTCGATGCATCCCAAGGGGTCGAGGCACAGACCCTCGCGAATGTTTACTTAGCACTAGAGCACAACCTGGAAATCATTCCGGTTCTCAATAAAATCGACTTGCCCGGAGCGGAACCGGAACGGGTAAAGAGCGAAATTGAGGAGATCATCGGTCTCGATTGTAGCGGGGCAATCCTCGCATCGGCAAAGGAAGGCATCGGAATTCATGAAATCTTAGAATCCATCGTGCATCTGGTGCCACCCCCACAAGATACGGTCAGTCAGCCGCTGCGGGCCTTGATTTTTGACAGCTACTACGACCCTTACCGAGGTGTAATCGTCTACTTCCGGGTTGTAGATGGCACCCTCAAGAAAGGCGACAAAATCCACTTGATGGCGTCCGGCAAAGAATACGAAATTGACGAACTCGGCGTTCTTTCTCCCAATCAAGTCCAAGTGGACGAACTTCATGCCGGAGAGGTAGGGTATCTAGCTGCCGCCATTAAAGCTGTAGAAGATGCTCGGGTTGGCGATACGATTACCCTAGCAGCGAAACAAGCTGAGGCCCCTCTGCCCGGTTACGCGGAAGCCAAGCCAATGGTGTTTTGCGGCTTATTCCCGACTGACGCCGATCAGTATGAAGATTTGCGGGATGCCTTAGAAAAGCTCAAGCTGAATGATGCGGCTTTAAACTACGAACCAGAAACCTCCAGTGCCATGGGATTTGGATTTCGCTGCGGCTTTTTGGGCTTGCTGCACATGGAGATCGTACAGGAACGGTTGGAGCGAGAATACGATCTGGATTTAATCACAACTGCACCTTCTGTGGTTTACCAAGTAACCACGCTTAAAGGTGAAGTCATTGAGATAGACAATCCTAGCCATCTACCACCCCCTCAGGAACGGGAAAGCATCTCAGAACCCTATGTTCAAGTCGAGATGATTACTCCCGAAACCTACGTTGGTACGCTGATGGAACTGTGCCAAAATCGGCGTGGGGTGTTCAAGGATATGAAATATCTGACTCAAGGGCGGACAACATTAGTCTACGACCTACCCTTAGCCGAAGTGGTGACGGACTTTTTTGACCAGTTGAAGTCTCGTTCTCGCGGCTATGCCAGTATGGAGTATCATCTCATCGGCTATCGAGAAAACACTCTGGTGCGGTTAGATATTCTGATTAATAACGACCCAGTTGACTCCTTGGCAATGATCGTCCACCGTGACAAAGCCTACAATGTCGGTCGCGCCTTAGTGGAAAAACTGAAGGAACTTATTCCCCGTCACCAATTTAAGATTCCTCTCCAAGCCGCGATTGGCAGTCGCGTGGTTGCCAGCGAACATATTCCCGCTTTACGCAAGGATGTGTTGGCTAAGTGTTATGGAGGCGATATCAGCCGGAAGAAAAAACTGCTTCAGAAGCAGGCAAAAGGTAAAAAGCGGATGAAATCTGTTGGAACTGTAGATGTTCCCCAGGAAGCTTTTATGGCTGTGTTACGCCTCGATCCTCAGTAGGCAGTGAGCAGTGACCAGTGACCAGTGACCAGTGGGTCGCTGGTTACTCAACGGCAGGAGTTGTTAGTCCGCCATCTCTAAAAGCGATAA
>DATNPC010001065.1:0-6670 GCA_036703375.1 Allocoleopsis sp. | reverse complement strand
AAAACCTACTTTATCTTTTCACTGATCGGCTTTACGATCGCTTCGGTGTTGTGCGGTCTGTCCTTGAATCTCCCGATGCTGATTATTTCACGGATTCTACAAGGTCTGTGCGGGGGTGGGTTGTTGGCAAAAGGTCAGGCGATTCTCTTCGAGACGTTTCCTCCTCACGAGCAAGGGATTGCCCAATCGGTGTTTGGGGTTGGCGTGATTGCTGGGCCGGCCATTGGCCCAACCTTGGGCGGTTTCCTCACGGATGGCTTGGGCTGGCGCTGGATTTTCTTTGTCAATATTCCCTTTGGCATAGCAGCCGTAACGATGGCGATGTTCTTTTTGCCCAAGGACAGCCATGGAGGCAATCAGAAGAGTCAAGGCGTTGATTGGTGGGGGATTGCACTTTTAGCGATCGCTGTAGGCTGCATACAAACAGTGTTGGAGGAAGGACAGAAAGAAGACTGGTTTGATTCAAGTTTTATCACCATCTTGGCCATAGCTAGCGTTGTCGGGATGGGACTGTTTATCTGGCGCGAACTTTCGACTCGAAGCCCCGCCGTTGACTTACGGGTTTTACGCCACCGCTCTCTCGCGGCTGGCAGTCTTTACTCTGGAATTCTCGGTATGGGACTGTATGGAACGCTGTTTGCCGTGCCGATTTTTGCTCAGAGCATCCTTCATTTTACGGCGACCCAGACTGGATTGTTGCTTGCTCCCGGTGCTCTCGCCTCAGCCATTATGATGATTGTATTAGGCAAGCTATCGACTAAGGTAGACGCTAGAATTCTAATTGCCTGTGGTGCGATCGGCAGTACTCTGGTCTTGTTTCAACTGTCGAGTATTACCCCACAGACGGGGACAGAGGATTTATTCTGGCCCTTGGTAGAGCGAGGCGCGGTTACCACTCTGATGTTCCTCCCCTTGAGTCTGGCAACGTTGGGGCCGCTGCCCAAGCAAGATGTCTCAGCCGGATCTGGATTTTACAACCTGACCCGTCAATTGGGTGGCAGTATCGGAATTGCCATCCTCACAACCTTGCTGACGAAGCGGGAGGCGTTCCACCGAGCGGTGCTGCTGACTCACGTTACGCCTTACGATCTACAAACGAATCAGCGCATTGATTTATTAACTGGCGCACTCCAGAATCGGGGCATGGATGCTGTAACTGCTCACCAGCAAGCTCTTGCCATCATCAGTCAGGCGGTGAGCGAACAAGCGGCAGTGTTGTCGTTTGCAGATACGTTTCGGGTGGTGGGAGTGCTGTTTATTTGCTCGCTGCCTCTACTACTCTTTTTAGGTAAAGGTGGTGCAGGTGCTAAAGCACCAAGCGCTCACTAACTCAGCCAAGGCGGTTTCAAACATGAGAATTATGATTCCCCTGATAAATCCGGTTTCGTCCTAACGCCTTCGCTCGATACAGGGCGACATCAACAGCCCGAAGCAAGTTAGCAGGCGGTTGGCGAAAGCTAGGCGTGGTGGTTACAAGTCCGATACTGATAGTTACGTATCGCTCGATGGGAGATTTGGCATGAGGAAGTTGGAGTGTCTCTAATTGACGGCGGATTAATTGAGCGACGACTAATGCACCAGCAGCATCGGTATTGGGGAGAATTACCGCAAATTCTTCACCGCCGTATCGAGCCACTAAATCGGCGGGCCGTCTCGCCGCTTGAGCGATCGCTTTGGCAACTTGTTGCAAACAGGCATCGCCGACTTGATGGCCGTAAGTGTCGTTATAGAGTTTGAAAAAGTCAATATCGCACAAGAGCAACGATAAAGGTTTGAACTCGCGAGCCAAACGCTTGAACTCATCTTCCAGGACTTTACCAAAGTGACGGCGATTAGCCAATCCGGTTAAGCGATCGTGGATGGTGAGTTGTTCCAATTGTTGATTGGCGAACTCTAGCTGCTGGTATAGCTCTGATTGTTGAATTGCGATCGCAACCTGAGTGGCTAGGTGATTTAAAAACTCAATCTCCCACGGTTGCCAACTGCGAGAACTGCTGCAATGATGAGCCGTTAATAGCCCCCAGACGCGATTTGGGGTTTCCGGCTTTTGCCTCTCCAGACTACGTCCGAGCGTGCGATCGTTACGCGCTAGAGAAGCGGCGAGATTGGGCGTTGTTTGTTCGCGCTGCCAAATTGGCACCGTCAAAACGGCTTTCGCTTGGCATGCTGTGAGTAAATCCTTATACTTCGGCTCTAGTGCCGCCGTCTCTATATCAGCTACCACTTGGGTGTACTGAGCCTGGGAACGTGATAGACGAGAGGGCGCTAAGTTTGTATAGTTGTCGGGGTTGCCGCTAAAGCGATCGCAACAATCAATCGCTTCTACAACGGCGGCACTGGGACTTTTGGATGGGTAGTGATGGATAAAAACTCGGTCTGTCTTGAGAAATCGCCGGACTTCTGCCACAGTAGCTTGAAGAATTTCTTTGAGGTCGAGTGACTGGCGGATATTTTCTAAGATTCGTACCAGTAGTTGCTCTCGTTGAACCTGTTGTTGAAGTGCCTCGCGATCGCGTTGACGAGCGATCGCATAATGCAGAGTCTGCACTAGTACTTCATTTTCGAGGTGTCCTTTAATTAAATAATCCTGCGCTCCTTCACGAACTGCCTCTAGCGCTAGTTTTTTATCGTTGAGTTCCGTCAGTACTACAATCGGGAGAGTGGGAGCCAGGGCTTGTACGCGCTCGACCGTATTCAGTCCTTGGCTATCCGGTAAAAATAGGTCTAATAGTACAATGTCACATTCCTCTTGACGAAGGTATGGCAGAGCGCCGTCAAGGCATTGAACCAGCGTCATCTCACATTGAGTGTCACTGACGTTTGCTAAGAGCTTTTGAATGAGTTCAGCATCAGCAGGGGTGTCTTCAATCAAGAGAATTTTTAAGGATTGGCGCTCCACAACGGCAACATGACTGTATTCAGAAGTGTCTGTTGATATTAGTTGGTTGGGAGAGGGAGTGTTGCTATTGAATGATGAGTCTGAAAACATTTAAAAGAAGCAAATTTGCAAATAACACTCACTTGCTATTTTATAGTCTATTTAAAAATCTTCCCCTAAATTGGTTTTATAGTAAAAGGCAGAAGGCAGAAGGCAGAAGTTTAATTCCTAGTACGGGATCGTTTGAGCCGTTAAAGAAAGTCCTAATCTATAGGGCTACGACTATAATTAGCTGTGCTTAAATCAACCCAGCCTCTCGATCGGATGCCATTAAGTGAACACAAAATTTTAGAGTTTAGGATTACCGCAGATTGTTCCCCTTATAACGACTTGATGCTAAGTTTAGCTAGCAAAAATGAACCCCGATCTATGAAAGATACCTGGAAATAGTATGGGCTTACGGCTTGTAGATGCTGGGTTGAAAAGCGGTTATAGCTTACGTAGGTACACGCAGTGACGGACGCTGTTGCTGAGAGGAGTCGTGAAGCCTTCGATTGAGTCAATGACACCGCCTAAGTCTTCGATCGCTAATCTTAGCGCTTCTGCTTCCTCATCTGTCCAGTGACCTCGATATAGGATAGCTAAACCCCCAGGTTTCAGGAACGGTAAGGCATATTCTGCACAGGTATGGACGGGTGCAACGGCTCTAATCATGGCAACATCGTAGTTTTCTCGGTGCTGCGGCTGCATCGCGATCGCTTCTGCCCGACCATTTAATGTCGTAGCATTTTTCAGCTCCAGTTGGGCGATTAGCGTGTCGAGAAAGTTAATTTTTTTGCGGGTGGAATCGAGTAATGCGATGGAACTTTGGGAAAATGCGATCGCGACGGGTACGCCTGGAAATCCTGCCCCCGTTCCAATATCAATCCAACGCTGCGGTGACTCATCAGACTGCAATAGCGGCGCTACCCCTCGCAGGGAATCCCACAAATGCTTTTCCCAGAACTCCACAGGTGCTGTGATTCGAGTTAAATTTAACTGGCGGTTGCCTGACAAAATTGCTTGATAAAGCTGCTGAAATAAATGTTGTTGTTTGGCATTGGGTTGCCAGTTGAGCGTTTGCTGCCAAACGTCCATCATCTCCGGCAGCAATAATGTGTTTTGGTCAGTAGTCATTGGTGAATTGTCAGTAGTCAGTGGTCAGTAGTCAGTAGTCAGCGGTCATTGGTCAGTAGAAAAAGAACGAACAACTCACAACGGACAACTGACAACTGACAAAAAAATCAGGACATAGGTGAGAAGACTAGATGGGAATCGAATTCACATCAAGCCACTGATGGGGTTTGGACGGCTTTGATTCCCAAAGTTGCGGGGTCAACCGTTCTTAATTCTCCCCTATTGAGCGTCCAGCAGCGATCGGCAATTTGTAATAATTCACCCGCATCGTGTGTGACAACGAATAGCGTCCAATGGCTCTTGAGCTGTGCTAAGAGATTGACCAGCTGCCGCCGCATCGACCAGTCTAAACCGGCTGTGGGTTCATCCAACATGAGAATATTGGGTTGCCGAATCAGCTGTACGGCGAGAGCTAAGCGCCGCTGTTGTCCTCCGCTCAAGGCATGAGGGGCTGCTTGTAGAGATACTTCAGACAGTCCCACTTGCCCCAAGGCTTCATGGACTCTCTGCGAACCGATCTCCGGATGGCCTAACCGTAATTCTTCTAAAATCGTGCCGCAGCAGAAATGTCGCTCTGGAAACTGAAACACCAACCCTCCCAATTGTTGCAGGTCATCTGCATTGAGTTGCCGCTCTCGCCAGAGAACTCCACCTGATGTTTGCGTTGCCAGTCCCGCTAAAATTTCTAATAAGGTTGTCTTGCCAGAGCCACTCGGACCGATTACTAATCCTAACTGTTGGGGTGCGAGTTCTAGATTGAGAGATTTTAAAATTGCGGTTGGGGTAGCAGGAGGATGGTAAGTCAGGTTTTTGAGATATAGCATTAAAATCCTTAAGGAAGAGCGTTGGGTGAGTCAGGAGGCGAGCGTTCGTTGAAAGCTACCCTCTAAGGCGCTAGCGGCACAGGTTTTAGTCAGGAATAAACTCCACGCCCATGCATCCCGGCTCATCACTACCTACGATCGATGTCAAGGTTGATTTGCTCGCTGGACACAGACGTCAATCCAACTTGCTAGCTGCCAATATAGCGCGATCGCTAGGTTCATCTCAATTTTGGCAAACTCAACATCGATTCTTCAAACTGTTGAATGATTGGAACCTCCAATCTCCTGAAACGTCAAATTTTGATCGAGCACGATTTTTGTGAGGATGACATGACGAATTGGTTGCCTGCACCAAAACGGACGGTGAAAGCCCTTGCTACAGCAGCAGTTATGGTACTGAGCTTAGTGACACCCACACTAGCTGGAGACCCTTTTCGACCGAACAGGCCTCACAACATTGGCGACAACACGCAAAAGGCGTTTGAGGCTGTCTTTAAGGATGGAAACTACCAACAGGCTGAGAGCTACCTCAATCGAGCCGAATCCACCGAATCGAGCGAACCCTTAGTTTATGCCATGCAGGCATCTATGGCTTATACCGAAAAAGACTGGGAGGGACTGAATCGCTATGCCACCAAAACTCTGCAAGCTGCCGAGCAACTGACTCGCACTGACCCTTTACGGGGAAATATTTACCTGGCAGCCGGTCAATTTCTCGAAGGGGCTTACAACTATAAAAAAGATGGACCGGTAGGCGCTTTAACTAAATTACAGAAAGTCTTCCAATATTTAGATGAAGCGAAAAAGATTGACCCGAACGATCCAGAACTCAATTTGTTGACGGGTTACATGGATTTGATGTTAGCCGTCAATTTACCATTTTCCAAACCCGATCAAGCCATAGAAAAATTAGAAAAATATGGCGCTCCCCCTTACCTGGTTTATCGCGGTATTGCGGTTGGTTATAACAACTTGAAGCAGTATCCTAAAGCAATGGACTATGTGGAGCGTGCGATTCAACTAACTCCCACTAATCCCGATTTATCTTACCTAAAAGCACAAATTTTGGTCAGACAGGGGAAGAAACAGGAAGCCGTAGCATTTTTTAAACAAGCTCTGGATAAGAAGGCGCAATTGCCAAGGCGTTATGTCGCTCAAATTAGCTTCGAGCAATGCAAAGTTGAAAATAGCCTGAGTGGAACTAATCGGGATTGCGACGCCGAACGCGATCGCATTCGGGATGGTACCAACTAAATTATGAGTTGTAAATTATGAATTATGAAGTAATTTACAATGTCTACGGGTTTGAATCTCCCACTAAAAAATTAGTGGTATACATTTAGGGAGAGTTAAAATCTCATCCCTAAATTCCTGAATGCTTAATTCATCATTCAGCCTTCATAATTCATAATTTAACAGCACTTCTCTATAGAGAAGACATATCCCACCCAAGTGCTAGTTGACCCGATAACTTGCGCTGCGCGTCCTCCCGCAACGGGTGATAGCGGACTCCCTGGACATCACGGAACAATTTCTCCAAACCCAGTTTGCGATAGAACGCACTTCCTCCAGCAACTTCCATTGCCAGATCGACCACATTCAACACCGCTTTGGCGACGAGTGTCCGCCCCGTCATGATTTGATTCGTGGTTTCAAACCCCGGTTGACTCACCACAGCAGTCGAAATCATGTGTTGAAGGGCTATCTTGGCAGCCGTCAATTCATTATCTAAACCTCCCACCATATAGCAGAGATGTTCATCTGTAGGGCGTTTCATTGCCAATTGAATGGC
>DATNPC010001064.1:0-3459 GCA_036703375.1 Allocoleopsis sp. | reverse complement strand
CATTACGCTGATTTGGGAGCGTGACTTGGGCGTAGTTCACAAGTTTTTGGTTAGCCCTACTCCTCGTGTAGCCCTAGTGCTGGGAAGAGGGTTATCGGCTGGGGTGCGTAGCTTATCTCAAGCGATCGTTGTCTATGGTTTGGCATTGTTATTGGGTGTAAAGGTGAACCCCAATCCTCTGTCCTGGTTGGGCATCATCTTAATTGTGTTCCTGGGGGCGGCTTGCTTCTCCCTGTTTTCGTTAGGAGTTGCCTGTCTCGTCAAAACGCGAGAACGCTTGATGGGGATTGGGCAATTGATGACCATGCCTTTGTTTTTTGCCAGCAATGCGATTTACCCCATCTCCATCATGCCGGGATGGTTACAAGTGATTTCACGCATTAATCCGTTGACCTATGAAGTTGATGCATTACGGGGCTTAATGCTGGCAAATGGTACGAGTACGTATGGATTGGGTGTAGATGTTGCTGTTCTCCTGCTGTTCGTGACCATTCTCACAATAGTTAGTGGATGGTTGTATCCTCGCGTGGTGATGTAGTTTTGAAAATTCTGAATGGTGAATGATAAATGATGAAAAAGTGCCAATTGAGAATTCATCGAACTGATTAGACTTCTTAGGAAAATCCTGTAAGGGCGAAGCATTTGTGGAGCAAATCTTCGCTATTACCGAGAAATCTTGGCATAAATGTCATCCTGCTTTGCACCATGCTTCGCAAACGCCCCTACCAAGGACTATTCAGACTAGGACTTACTTATTGCCTCTACATCTTGCTTAAAAACGGGGCAACCACGGGGGGATTGCCCCTACAGGTGGCGTCCGTGCGTAAGCCCTGAGGCTTTCAATGGGTGGAACTGAAATCTTATTCCAACTTCATAATTCATCATTGAATAGAGCCAATACATGAACATCTCAGAACTATTTATTCGCCGCCCAGTGATGACCACATTGGTCATGCTCGGCATTCTGCTGTTCGGCTTGATGAGTTACTTCTCGTTGCCGGTTAGCGACTTACCGAATGTGGATTTTCCTACGATTCAGGTATCAGCAAGTCTCCCTGGTGGTAGTCCGGAAACGATGGCTACTTCAGTGGCAACGCCGTTAGAAAAACAGTTTTCTACGATCGCAGGACTCAGTTCGATGAACTCCACCAGTTCGCTGGGGAGTACGAAGATTACGCTGCAATTTGACTTGAGTCGGGATATTGATGGAGCAGCACAGGACGTACAAGCTGCGATCGCAAAAGCAACGAGACAGTTGCCCAGCGATATGCCCAATCCTCCCTCTTATAGTAAGGTCAATCCTGCCGACCAGCCCGTTCTCTACGTCGCCCTCAGTTCCTCTATCTTGCCCCTGTCGGAGGTGGACAAGTACGCCGAGACACTACTAGCACAGCGTCTGTCGATGGTGGATGGCGTAGCCCAGGTGCAAGTTTATGGTTCCCAAAAGTACGCCGTTCGGATTTATCTCGACCCTCAAGCGTTGAGTGCGAAAGGGCTGGGCGTGGAGGAAGTCGGGCAAGCCATCTCTCAAGGCAATGCTAATTTACCCACGGGAACGCTCTATGGCAAAAGCCAGAACTATACGATTAAAGCGAACGGACAATTGAATGATGCCAAGGGGTATCGATCGCTCGTTGTCGCTTATCGCAATGATGCCCCAGTCTACTTGGGAGACTTGGGGAGTGTTGTGGATAGTGTCGAGAACGATAAAGTCGCTAGCTGGTACAACGGCACGCGATCGATTGTCCTCGCCGTGCAACGGCAACCGGGAACAAATACCGTCGAAGTGGTCAACGCGATCGAACAAATCTTACCCAAGTTCCGCGACCAAATTCCCGCCGCCGTGGATATGAATATTCTATTCGATCGCTCTCAAGCGATTCGCGAGTCGGTCGATGACGTACAGTTCACCCTATTGCTCACCATCTGCCTCGTGGTGTTGGTCATCTTTCTGTTTTTGCGAAACCTGTCTGCCACCATCATTCCCAGTCTAGCGGTACCCTTGTCTTTGATTGCGACGTTTGCCGTCATGCTCTTGTTAGGTTATTCCCTAGATAACCTTTCGTTGATGGCCTTAACCCTAGCAGTTGGTTTCGTCGTAGACGATGCGGTGGTGATGCTAGAAAACATCGTCCGTCATATCGAAATGGGAGAAAAACCCTTTCAAGCAGCACTGAAGGGTTCTAAAGAAATCGGCTTTACGATTTTGTCCATGACTCTATCACTGGTTGCCGTATTCATTCCCGTGATGTTCATGGGCGGCATTTTGGGCCGCTTGTTCCGCGAATTTGCTGTAACGATGGCAGTGTCGATTTTGGTGTCTGGCTTTATTTCCCTGACGCTGACACCCATGCTGTGCAGTCGCTTTTTACGGGCTCATCACGAACCGGAGACGGGGGGATGGGAAGACGGGGAGATGGGGAGATGGGGAGATGGAGAGACGGGGAGATGGGGAGACGGGGAGATGGGGAGATGGGGAGACGGGGAGACGGGGAGATGGGGAGACGGGGAGACAGACAGATGCGAAGATTCTTCCAATTCCCAATTCCCAATTCCCAATTCCCAATTCCCTAATCCAAAATCCAAACTCAAAAAAAGTTGGAAGCGCCGCTTGTACGATGCGTCCGAGAGTGTTTTTGATGGGATGCTGGCGGTTTACGATTGGAGTCTGAAACTATCGCTGAAGTACCATCGCACAACCATGGCGGTTTCCGCCGCGATTTTGGTGGCGACGATGTACTTGTTTGTCATCGTTCCCAAGGGCTTCATTCCCAACGTTGATACGGGGCAAATCAGTGCTAATACCAAAGCGGCTGCGGATATTTCCTTTGAGGAGATGGTCAAGCATCAGCAAGCAGTGGCACGGATTATTGAGAAAAACCCGAATGTGGAAGGGGTTAACTCCAGCGTGGGTGCAGGTGGGCCCAATGCTGCCGCTAATGCAGGACGCATCTTTATTCGATTAAAAGAGCGATCGCACCGTCAGGTCAAACCCGGCACTTTCGGACTCGTCCACATGAACGCAGATGACATCGTACAACAACTGCGACCCAAACTGAGCAGGATTCCTGGCATCCAGGTGTTCTTGACCAATCCACCCGCGATTAATATCGGCGGACAGCAGACGAAAGCGCAGTATCAATACACGCTTTCGTCACCGAGTTTCCAAGAACTCGCTCAGTATTCGCCTGCTTTAGAAGATAAGCTGCGCGAGTTGCCACAACTGCAAGATGTTAACAGCGACTTAGAAATCAGAAATCCCCAAGTCCAGGTACAAATAAACCGCGACCAAGCTTCAGCATACGGGCTGACGGCAAATCAGAATGAAACCGCCTTGAATAATGCCTACGGGACTCGCCAAGTTTCCACCATCCTTGCCCCGGAAGACCAGTATCAAGTGATTATGGGGTTAGATCCCAAGTATCAGCAAGACCCCAGCGCGATCGATCTACTGTACAT
>DATNPC010001063.1:0-2002 GCA_036703375.1 Allocoleopsis sp. | reverse complement strand
GCCCATACTGTCCATTGAAGAGTTCAAGGGCAGTTCGCTGTTCATCAGAAATACCAACATGAGTAGCAATTCTGTCCCAGACTTCTTTTGGTGATAGTCCTGCTTCTCGATAGCTCAGGTAAGCAGCCTTCAAGCCTTCTGCGATCGCAAATTCTTCTGCATTACCAGCAGGTAGCAAACCAACAGCCTCTGCATCCTTCACCGCCTCTGCACCCGCCGCGTCCCCCCACTTAGCAATATCTTTTCCTACCTTGTCTGCCTTAAAGCCAGCTTTCTTCTTTTCCAAAAGAGCTTGCACATTTAGCAGCACTTCCCCAACATCTTGTTGAATAGCTTGATGAGCAATCTTGATACCATCCTTAGTCGGTCGTACTAACTGTTCGATGTTATTCCCAAAAACTTGGTCAATTTTTGCTTGCCAAGTCGCAGCTATCTGTGTCGCCAAATCCCCAGAGGGTAAAACTTTTCCCTCGAACAGCTCTCCATCTGGAAAAATTGCTAAAGGAGTTAACCCGTGCTGTTTCAAAACCTCTTCACAAGCACCCAACAAAAGCGCTGTAATGTAACCTCGATCTTCAGAGACACGTACTCGAAAAAGGTTACAAGGTCGATTAAAGGCAACAGTCAATTCTATTTGAACTTTTTTAAAACGCTCTTGCTCTGGAATTCCTAAATCAAATAAATCTGCCGCCGTTACCATTGCCGCCCAACGTTTAATTGCAGGGTCTTCCGGTAAAAATATTGCTCCATCGCTGACATTGTGACCTGAGTGACGTTCAATCAATCGTCTAACTAACTCAAAGTCATCTTCTGTGGAAACAAAACTCAGTACACAAGCTCGTTCCAACTGTTCTCGTAAAAATATCCGATCTCTAGCTAAGTCTTTGACCTTACGCTCTAATGCATCTAATTTATTGAGGTCGTGAACAGCCGTTGCAGCTAGTAACACAGGTCGTTTATTATCAGGAACTCCTCCTATTCGGCTGACTGAAAGGATGAATTGACAAGCAGAATCTAAATGCTCTGCAAGGGTTGTCCCCTTCCTAACCCCATACTGATGATGGGTTCCATGATGTTCGTATAGAGCAGGACGAATTTCGCTGAAATATCTCTCCTCCAACGTTTTGGGAGGACGGTTAAAAAGCCGACGTTGGTTTGACATATGAAAATACTCGGATTCAAAAATGAGTCTATGGAAGCAGGCAAAGACTGAGAATCGTGAATTTTACGGATATTTCAGTCTGGATTAATTTCTGCTTTAACTTATTTCAGTGTTTTTTCTGATTAATTCCTAAATCAGGTGATGACAGTACACTCCCGTATGAGGAACATTCTCCTCCACGTTTGTCACTGCACTTGATGGCAATAGCTCGATATACAATTACAAAAAAGAGTATGGCACGATTAATCTGAAAGTGCAAGTGTATTTTAGGAATGCCGAGAAAAAAAGAAACGATTACACTGTCAATTCCGCCAGGAACCAAGGAGCAGCTAGAAGCGATTGCACGCCGCCTGAACATTCTTTGGGGCAAAGAACCCAGTGTGTCGGGGTTAATTGTCGCGATCGCACAACAGTCCCTAGAAGTTGGACAGCCCTTCACCCTAAACTCAAACCAAGTCAAAGCCTTACAGCAAGCAATAAAAGCCTTAAATGATGCAGGTCATATTGGAGAAGCTCAAATTGCACTTGCACTTTTGATAGACAAAGGCAAACTCGAAGCACCCCTACGTCAATCTCTACTACAACAAGTCAGCCAACCCGCTCACCAAGGATGGCGGATACTGATTGAGGATTGTATTAAAAAAGAACAGCCCTTCCATCTCGTCTACCGCAATTCCCAAAGTCAGGAACTAGAATTCACTGTCCGTTACGCCGAGATTCCCTTCTACGAAAAGCGCTTCTACCTGCAAGTTTGGTGTGAAGAAACCGCTGATGTAGAAAACGACATCCCCGACATGCCTGAACTTTGGCACAATCGTTGCTTGCGTTTTGACCGAATTC
>DATNPC010001062.1:0-6903 GCA_036703375.1 Allocoleopsis sp. | reverse complement strand
GGAGAGCGAGGATGAGTTTCTCACGGCCAACGAACTTCAAAACTATAATTTTGCAGAAACCGCCCATAACGGGGGAATGGCTCCAACCAACACGTTCCCAAATTCAGCTGCCTTTCCTGGCAACTCTACCCCAGGCGATGAGGATGACGAGTTTTTAACTCCCGATCGCATTCGCAATATGGGTTCTCCCAGTGCTAACCCGCCTGCCTCGTTTAACGCAATGCCGCCTCAGGGAGGAAACACGCCAGGGTTCCACTTTGCACAAAGCGATCGACCAACAACTGCTTCGACCATGAGCTTCCCGACTTCAGTAGCGTTTGCTGCCAACTCTACCCCTACAGTCGCGTCCGAAGACGATGAGTTTGTCACTCCCGATCAAATCCGAGGACATGCCAATTAGAGGCACTAGAGCGCTGGTTCAGTCATCCAACTCATGACGGAAAATAGGCATAGCGTAATAGAGCATCTTAGAGCCAACAGAGCGATCGCAATCTCGCTCTGTTGCCAGCGCTCCATGGGCGGCTCTAAGTGCCTTGCAGTTGTCCTGTTCTTCCCCGTGGCGGAAAGCCAAGACAGGCACAGCATCACCTCGATCGCCAACGCGATCGCATTAATGCATAGCTTGGGAAATTTCCTGTGCTGATGAGGGTGGATAAATTGTGTAAGTTTTGAAATTTTGATTTTAGGTTGTTTGGTTTTTCTTCTCCTCAGGCTTAATCCCTATTTCATTAACTACTTTAGCAAGACTGACAAATTCTTTTTCTGATAAATATTCTGATACAGGAAGGTAAAGAACATATTGAATCAGGTGTTTTGCCTGTAGAGGATTTGAAATTAGAAGTTGCTCATCAGAGCGGGAATCTTCTATAAACGTTAAGCTGGTATTTCCTCTCGTTGCATCAAACCCATTCTCCCTCAGGATTGCCATTAAAGATTCTGGATTATGAGCGAGTAAAGAGACAAGCCAGAAACTATTCCACTTAGCTTTGCTACCAGGACAAGAGATTTCGCGCCTAAGAAGTGAAAGAAATTTCCTGGCTTGAATTTCCCGATTTTCAAACCATTTATTGTCGCAATTTATTAATCTACACTTTAAAAGAAAGACCATCCTATTTGGAGGACGAAACCGCAGCTTTAAGAGAATATCCCCATTGGAAAAGCCGCGTGTCATGGAGTTGATCGTAGAGTCCAAATCTCTACCTAAAAATTTTAATAGAATAAGCACATAGCCGTAAACCCAAGGAATTGAAAGAGTTTTTAAGCCCAAATACTTAAGAACACGTTTCAAGAACCAAAACTCACTTTTGTTGGGATATTGTTGCTCAATATTTTTCATTTTTTCTGAGAGGCTTTTGTTCTGAATCAGGGTAACTGCTCCTCCTAAGGCTGTGCAGGACTTGATTGGACCAAAACTGAAAAAGCTTACATCTGCTTCTTCATAACCGTAATACTTAGAACCGACAAAAGCTTGGGCACAGTCTTCTATAAGGAGAATTTTATGTTTCTGGCACAGTTGAGCATAGGGTTTCAGATCTATAATTGAGCCAAATAGATGTGCCACAATAAAAATTTTCGTTTTTTCAGAAATGAGAGACTCTGCTAACTCAAGCTCAGGTGCTAGTGTCTCTAAAGAAATATCAATAGGTACCGGAACTAATCCATGTTGTTTAACAATTTCCACCATATCTCGGATATTGACTGCACTCATTAAAACTTCTGAACCTGGAGGAAGATTTAAGGACTGCAACAGCAAATCGAGAGATGTCCTGACTGAGAGAGTGACCAAAACTTCTTTGTTGCTTTTCCAGAACGAGTTTATTTCTTGAATTTGTTGCTTTCGGTTAGAGAAGTAAAGGAAGGAAAAAAGGCTAGCCGCAAGGTCACCAAAGCTAATATCCAAACACAATCTTGGATAAACTTCAAGTCTTCTTAAAAATGACTGTAAGCGGAAATGAGTTTGCAACAAGAAAGCTTTCATTCAGAGGGAAAATTTTGTACAGGGCTTGGTCATTCACTGTACCCTAACTTTAGTGGACAATATAACCCCCTCGAAAGTGCGGTATAACTTTATACCTTACTTCGGTTTGATTTTTGTGGATATCTAACAAACGCCCAAAAGGGCGATCGCGAAGCGAGAAGAGCGTTTGCGGAAGCATGGTGCGAAGCAGCAAAGCGCAGATCGCAATCTGCCTCATCGCCTCACATCAGATTCATCAAGAACTCGCTTTTTCTCTAGAAGTTCAATGAAGCCGACCTTGCCACTTTCGTCCACCCGCTAGAATTGCAACACAGCTCCCAAAAGTACCCTTGAGGGTACTGTCCTATCTAGTGAAGTCGCTATAAAGTAAAGAATAAGTTGCTTGTACCTATAGCCCAAACAAACACCTCCAGAGCGTCCATCGCCAACATCTCTTGACAGGACATTAAGCTTTGTAAATTTGGCAGAAATTCCTAAGCTTTTTATTGAGTAAGCATTAGAGCGCTATTGGCAATAAGTAACAGATAGGATTTCCGGCTGCTCTCAAATAGGTTTTGAGATTGAAAGATAACCCAACCACTAATCCACTTCTTAATTTCAGCACTTCTCTCCTCAACCAAAAATAAAATCATGAAAACATCAACCTTGCTCAAAATCTCTACAGGCTTAGCTTGTTCTTTAGTTCTCGGAAGCTTTTTAAGTAGCTCAGCTTTATCTTTAAGTGCTTCTTTCAACTCTTCTTCCCCAAAATCCCACCTGACAAACCCTTCTGAAAGCCTACCTCCCGTCGCTCTCAAGGAAAAACAATTAAGACCAGCTGCTGACACCGTTAACCTGAACGGCAAATGGAAAGGCAATGATGGCGCAATTTATTATATACGTCGAGTCGGAAGCCAAGTTTGGTGGTATGGAGAGAATAGCCCCACTAACCCCAGTTTCAGTAACGTTTTTCGGGCAAATTTTGCCGGTTCTATTAAGACGGGCAGCTCCGTTGTAGGTCAGTGGGCTGATGTCCCAAAAGGGACTATTTTACAAGGCGGTAATTTGAGCTTTAAAGTTGTTAATCCTAACTTGTTGCAGCGAGTCGATCAAACAGGTAATTTTAGTGGTTCTACCTGGACTCGAATCTAGCGATTCTCGGCTCAGTGAGGTACCTCTAACTTTCTTGTCTATCCTATACTTCTCGACGGGAAGGGCATGAGACAATACTCAAGATTTAAGTGATTTAAATGTGTAGGCATCCAAGGGTAGCCTGGATGCCTTTCCTCTACCAACGGATGTAATCCGTAACCTTACCTTTGCCGCGATTCTGCTGATAGCCGAGTTTCTTCTCTAGGTTTTAGTCAGTCACCTGCAACCGACCCTCCTTCGAGTCTAGGTAATCTCTGACCGCTTTGGAGTGGCAACCTCTCAAATCCTCTAAGACTCTAACCTTGATGGCTACAGCTATAAAAACTGGTCACTGGCCACTGATAACTGGTCACTGAAGATGAACCGGCGCTCCAGTGAACCTCAACGTTTCTTGCCAAAAACTTCTACTTCCTCCCATTTCAGTGCCAGTCCAGTTTGTTGGGATAAATCGCAGCGTTCCAGATAAAGACGAGCCGCTAAATCGCAATCGTTTACTTGCAAAACTCGCTCGAAGTGTTGCCGTGCAGTGGTGAATTCCTCCTGGAAATACAGCCAAACCCCCTGCTCAAAATCTGATTTGGTTTGAGTTTTGAGTTTTTTGAGAGGTTCAGAGTCGCCATCGTACATTTCAAAGACAGCAACAGGAGCTTGTTTTCCTCTAACCTGAACGCGATCGAGAAATCGGCAATTGTACTTTTGGGGGTCATCGAGTTGAGACAAGGTTTGCACGCTAATAATGATGCCTGCACCGTAGAGTTTGGTCAAATGTTCCAAGCGAGACGCCAGATTCACGGCATCAGCAATTACCGTGCTGTCCATCCGCTCCTCTTCCCCAATGATGCCCAGCATTAGGCTGCCGCTATGAATGCCAATGCCGATCGCAATTGGTAGGTAACCAGTATTTTGGCGATATTCATTGTAAATTGCCACCTGTTTTTGCATCTCAATCGCTGCCCCCACGGCATCATCAGCCGTTTCGGGAAACAGAGCCATGATGGCATCCCCAATATATTTATCAATAAAGCCGTTGTGCTGGCGGATAACTGGGCCAACTTGATGCAAGTAGGAGTTGATAAAATCAAAATTTTCCTGGGGCGACATCGTTTCCGACAAGTTAGTAAACGAGCGAATGTCGGCAAACATAATCGTCATTGCGGCTTGCACCGAGTCTCCGAGTTGGGCATCAACGATACTTTCTTTTTGGAGAAAGTGCAAAAATTGACGAGGGACAAATCGTGCCGAAGCTTGAGCGATTTGTGCCAGTTCTCTTCTGCTGGCCTCTAGCTTGGTCAGAGTGCGAAATGCTCTTAATGCCGTCACTACGGCAGTAAAAAGTTTGCGAGTGGTTAGTTCAGTTTTGGTTTTATAGTCATTAATATCGTAGTGAATAATCACCACATCTTCTGGGGCTTGTCCTGGTTGACCGGTGCGTAAAATAATCCGTACAATTAAATTACTCAAGACATCCCGAATATATTTCACGACCTCCAAGCCTGCATCATCAGTTTCCATCACGACATCGAGCAAGATGAGGGCCGTATCTGGGTGTTGTTCGATTAACGTTTTGGCTTCTTCTCCGGAATAAGCGCTAATAAACGTTATCGGTTTATCCTCAAATGTAAAGTCATTGAGTACCAATTGAGTGACGTTGTGAATCTCGGCTTCATCATCCACCACGAGAATCTTCCAACTGTCTCCTACGGGTAAGGGTAATTCGTTAGGATTGAGATAACTTAATCCATTCGCCTTGCTATCTGTAGAAATTACAGTTTCATCCTCTTCAGCAGAAAAGACTAATTCTTCATCCTCTTCATCAGCAAAGATTAGTTCATCGTCATCGTCAGGACTAGGTGAATTATTAGCATTTTCTGGCATTTTTATTTGTTATCGTTGATTCAACTAATGGGTAACTTGGCTCGGCAACTTAATAATAAATTTCGTGCCTACACCCACTTGACTCTTACATTCAATCGTACCATTGAGCTTTTGAGTGACTAGGTTGTAGACAATATGGAGTCCCAAACCGCTACCTCCCTGACCTCGTTTTGTGGTGTAGAAGGGGTCAAAAATTTTGCTTAAGTTCTCCTTGGGGATACCGTTGCCATCATCGGAGTATTCTAAGATAATCTGCTCGCCCTCTTGTTTGAAGTCAAACACCAGATGTCCGGCATCTTCTGGCGAGTAGGCATGGGTGAGAGAGTTCATCACTAAATTGGTGATAATCTGAGACAATGCACCTGGGTAAGTGTTCAGCGCGATCGCGTCCTCTCCTCTGAGTTCCACCTGATGATGAGTCGTTCTCAGTTTGGGTTTGAGGGGAACTAGTACCTCAGATAGATACTGTTTGAGTTTGAAGGTGCGTTGTTCTTCACTAGACTGATCGACCGCGACTTGTTTGAAACTTTGGATTAAGTCAGCCGCACGGCTGAGATTACTCAAGACCATACTACTGCTCCGCATTGCAGTATCGAGAAACTTTTCGAGTTGAGAGCGCTTCATCTGTCCGCTCTTATAAGTCTCGAAAAACGCTGTGGTTTTTTCCGCGAGTAGAGAAGCGGCGGTGATGCCGATGCCAACTGGGGTATTGATTTCATGGGCAACCCCAGCCACCAAACTGCCGAGCGACGCCATTTTCTCGGATTCTACGAGTTTCTTTTGGGTCGATTGGAGGTCGGCTAGGGCTTGGGAAAGTTCTGCGGTGCGTTGCTGGACTAATTGCTCTAGATTTTCGTTGAAGCGCTGTAAGTTGGTGTAGAGTTGGGCATTTTCGATGGAAATGGCGACTTGAGCGGATAAGAGCTTCAACAGTTCGACACGGTCTTGTGTAAAGGCATCGGTGCTGAGATTGTTTTCCAGATAAAGGATACCAATCAGTTTAGTGCGATCGAGTAGCGGAATGCAGAGAATTGATTTAGTTTGATGGTGTTTGATGTAAGGGTCATTGGTAAATTTTCCCTGATGGACAGCATCCTTTTTAACAACAGTTTCGTGGGTGCGAATAACGTAGTTAATGAGAGATACGGGTAAGGACGTACAGCCATCTGACCCAACAGAGTCAATGGGAATAGACTGCAATACCGTAAAGGTATCAAAATCGATCGCTCCTGAAGCTTGAATTACCCAATTCCCATCACCGTTTCTTAACTCGGACTGGGATGGCAAAATCAAATAGCCGCATTGCGCTCCAGCATTTTGGATGAGAATTTTCATCAACTTGGCGAGTAATTGATCGAGTACAATTTCGCCAGAAATCGCTTGGGAGGCTTTGATTACAGTGGCTAAATCCAGCGCTTCCCCTGACTGAGAGCCAGTTGTAGTACTGTTAGTAGTCGTGGAACCAGAAGCAATACTTTTGGCAATAGAGGATTTAGGCAGTAACTGCGGGTATTTAACTTTTAAATCCTCAACCTTGGCTTTAGCTCCCCAGCGCGTGTAGGCGTAGTGTGCTTCTTTCATATAAGTTTGGGCAATCTTTAGCCTGCTACGCTCTAGATAAAACTTGGCGGCTAACTCATACGCTAATGCCTCTTCTTGGATGTATCCGTTCTCAGAAGCACCGGATATAGCTCGTTCATAAAAGTCTTCCGCTTCCAGGACTTGACCCAGTACTCGCGCTTTCTCTGCCTCTACTAGATAAAATTTATGGAGATGGTTCATTGGGGCATGATGCGCCCATTGTTGCATCTTTTCCTGGTTCACGATCGCTCGATTGAGCAAAGCCTCTTTGTCAGCGTTTGAAGCATCAGCAAATACGCCTAAATGCGCCAGAGAATCATAGAAATGAAATACAGGGA
>DATNPC010001061.1:0-3015 GCA_036703375.1 Allocoleopsis sp. | reverse complement strand
AATTGTGTATTGGTTATCGATGAATTCTCCGGCACAAAACATCCGCCAGCAACGATGGGGGCAATAGGCATATTGGTTGAGTGCGGCGATGGGAATGTAGTCAGTCTCGTTCATAGGTTTAGGAAGTTAGCTTGATATCTTGTCCATAACGCACTCACCCGCAAGGGAATTAATTCCCTTGCTAATAGATCAAGTCCATTGAAATGGACTGAAACCTATATAGAGTAGTCGTTTAGTCCTCTAAAGAGGACTTTAGCTATGAGACAGGGACTTAAGTCCCTGGTGGGTAAGCGTGCAGGTGCAGAATTTCAGTTATTGATTATTCAACCGCCGTAACATGCCCATGCCCATGGTTGTTTTGCGCCCGACGCCACTGTAGAGAGCAAAGTCAGCTAAGGCGTTGATTTGCTTGATGATAAGTGGTTCAACGTCTCCCAAAATCCGAAAGTTCATTGCCCCGACACAGCCAATAAATTTGCTACGAGAGTCGGCAACTATTTCACTGTGAATGTTGAAAAAACTGGGAAAGATAGACTCGATCAGATTTTTTGGCAATTCAATGCCACTGTACTGATTCCAACGCTTAATCAGACTGTTGAAAACTAAATCTCGCGTAGGTAAGGCACAGTCATAATTACTTTGTCGGAAGGCAGTGGGCGTACAGAAAGCTAACTCGATTTGACGATTACTATCTGAGGATTCCTCGTAGAGTTGAGCATAGCTGATGGCATTCGCCCACGGTTGAGTGCTTTGGGGAGTGCCGAGGATAGTGGTAATGTGTAAGTCAGCAGGGCCGAGATGCCAAGCCTGGTTGGGGTTGAGGTTGAGCCAGAGTTGAGTGAGTTGGCTGAATAAGGTGTCGTCTAGGAGGGAGATGCGCCACCAGCAGGGAGTACCAGCGGGGATGGGTTTGGTGTGTTCCCATTGCAGAGTGTGATTGTGATTTGTCAGGGCAGACGTTGGTGCGCCCCTACGGGCAATTTGCAATGGACTGAGGGTAAAGGCTTTATCGGCTTTGTCTTCATGGAGGTAGTCACCCAATTTGCGATCGACGGAACTAATGAGATTGAGAAAGAGGGCGTGAAGATGCCTTCCTGTTAGGAACTGGGGAGGAATCGGTGAGGCAGGAGCGAGATTGAGGACTAGGCTATGGGGCATTGGATTTGGGATTCAATGAATGAAGATTGAATATCTATGCGACCAACGATTGAACTAAAATTCGCATTAGTGGCTCTAAATCCTCTGGAACTCGATAGCTATCTAAGCCTTGCTCAAAGTGTTTTGTTACGCGATTAAGCTGTCCAAATTGCCATATCCTGCCAGTTGTTACAGCACCGATTAGAGTAGATTGTGCTGGAGTTTTATCCCACTGATCGAGGGCAATCATTTCGGCAGCAAGTTGCGTAAAACCATAAGTCAAGTCTTCTCGTTTTGCCTCAATTACTAAAACCTCTGCTTGCGTTCTCAACAGATAATCTAAGTAGCCTTGCAGTTGTTCTGTGACTTTTAGAGGGTACTCGATTCGTAGTTGAGCTTTGGTATAGTGAACTAGATCCAGAACAACTTGTGAAATCAAAACTTCTCGTCTAGAGGTTTCACTAGCAAGGCTTACATAAGGCAAGACTTCTTCAATACGCGATTGCAGTTCTTCTAAGCGATCTAATTGCCCAACATATTGAGGTAAGTTGAGTCGAGTTCGTTCAAGAGTGTAGCCAAACTCAGTAACGAGATCGTCAGGCTCAATCTGGAGTTCAAAAATTTTACTGAACGTATAGGTTTGATTGGGATTTAGTAGTTTTGACATTACAAATACTCCTGATTTATTTTCCTTAGAAAGTATTATTTTTGCTTTCAGATATCAACTCAATTACATATCTAAGCAATTAAAGGCTCATCATCAGGAAGACGTAGCTGCTTACTCTTCATTGCCATAGTCAGGATTCCTGCCAATCCAGGAAGAAACCTATACTCTTTTTCCCTATCATCACCAACAATGACGATAGGGTATGAGATAATCCGTTGTTTGTGAAGTTGATATACCGTGATAGCATTTGCGATCGGGCAGATAATGACTCCTGGTAGCAAATGTTTTTCAAGTTCTTTGAGCAGAGGTGTTGGCGCAATTGCTCCTCCTTGCGATCGCTTGATTTGGCAATTCGGGAAAGCTGTCAATTTATTGATTTCCTGGTTGGCAAACTCTTGGCAGCTACCGCGATAACGTAAACGGAAACTCACTTCGTAGGTTGCTTTAGCCCGACCTTTTATTTCAATAACTTCGTCATTCTTAGCGAACTCGTAATTACGTAACAGATGGATAGGGTCTAAGTATGTCTCCTCTGATTCATCCAGTAATAAACCCAACGGATCGTGGATAGGGACGGTTTCAAACAGACTCGCTCGAAACTGAAATAAAGGAGCATAGCTAGCGCTCCAAACTTCGGCAAAGTTTTTCAACTTAGTCGCTGCATTCTCATAATCTTGGAATTCTTGTTCCCACTCTTCTAAGGTTGTATGCCCTGCTTTTAAGTCCTCCAGGTATTCAGGATGCTGAACCTCCAGGAATTTCTTAACAAAAGCCTGACCTCCCTTAATGTATTTCCACTGACTCTTCAGCGTTTTCGGGGATGTCTGAGTAATCTGTTCAGCCGCTCGTAAAACGCGCATTCTGTGACGGTAGTAATCCCAAGTGTGCTTTCCTCCTAGCGTTGATTGCAGCGTTGCAAAAAGTTGGGGAATTAATTCATGACCCGCTAAATTTTCTCCAAATAGTTCTTCAATTTCTAAAAGAGGACGAGCAATTTCTAAGAATGCTTCTGAACGCCAATAAGCATCTAGAAAAGGCTTATCAAGACAAGGTATATTAGCAAGTGTCTGAGTTAGTGCTGCGCGTCCACCCGCACCGTCGAGAGAGGTTAAACCTTGCTCCCAAGCGGGAGGAGGTAAGTAAGCGATCGCATCTGAAGGAATATTGGTTTCAGTCTTACCTAGCACCCGCCCCACTCGTCCGAGTCGTTG
>DATNPC010001060.1:0-4706 GCA_036703375.1 Allocoleopsis sp. | reverse complement strand
TATTGTGTTGCCAATACTAATACATTTGGAGGAAGAAAATGTTTCAAAGTAAATCTCATAAATTGGCCATAAAAACGTTACTGATTGGTACTAGTACTTTAATCTTGGAGCTATTGTTCCCCACGGCTCTAACTACCTCTTTAGCTAGAGCAGTTGACTTAGGCAGCGGACGGACGTTCTTCGACCATCCTCCACAATTAATTCAAGTAACAGCTACTACGATTAACCCATTTTCTCCATCGACTTACCTGTTTACAATTAGCGTTCCAGACAATGCGGGAGAACCATTGCAAGCAGTGACCATCGCTCAGCAACCTAATGTACAGCAGATCGATTTTCAAGTGAGTGAAAGTCGCGCCTTTATGGGGAAAAATATTGCTAGCGGACCATCCATTGCGTTAGCAAATATTGGTGGAAGCGAACCCTCTAACTCAAACGAGGTGACGATAGTCTTTGACAAACCGGTTACTCCTGGTAGCACCGTGACCATTGCTCTTGCAGTAACCAGAAATCCTGATTTGGGAGGTGTATATCAGTTTGGGGTCACAGCCTTTTCGCCCGGAGAAAATAGTCCTGGTTTGTATCTAGGCTCCGGTCGCTTACACTTTATATCACGCTAAGAGTTGAAAACTAGAGCAGTTCTCCGTTGCATAGACTAACGTGAGTTCGGGTTGAGCAGCGGAGAGCAAATTGGGGTCGATCGCAATCGATAATTAAGTTTCTCAATGATATCGGGGCTATCATTTGAGATTGATTTTAAAATATAGGCAGTTATAGGCTTTTGTGGGTAGTAACAGCTCCAGCTTTTGAGGCAGCTCAATGCTATGCCTACTGAAAACGAACTTGTGCGCCTCGACTTAAAGCAACCCGTCTGGGAGCGATTTTTCTCAGTTGCTCCCCTGATTGTGGTGGGGACACGGGAACCCGATGGCAGCTACGATCTCGCCCCCAAGCACATGGCGATGCCTCTCGGTTGGGAAAACTATTTTGGTTTTGTCTGCACGCCCCGACATCGCACGTATCAAAATATTCGCCGCGAACAGGTATTCACGGTTAGCTTTCCGCGCCCCGAGCAAGTCGTGCTAACCAGTCTGTCTGCTGCGCCGCGCTGCGACGATGATTCCAAGCCTGCTTTGGCTGTCTTACCAACGTTTCCCGCCTCAGCGATCGAGGGGGTTTTTCTCCAAGATGCCTATTTGTTCCTGGAATGCGAGCTAGACCGGATTTTAGATGGTTTTGGAGACAATAGTCTGATTGCAGGCAAAGTGATTGCAGCCCACGTTCAGCAACAAGCCTTACGAGTCTTCGATCGCGACGATCGCGATTTGCTCCTACAATCCCCATTGCTAGCGTATCTTCCCCCCGGTCGCTTCGCGAAGATTGAGCAAAGCTTTTCCTTTCCTTTTCACTTTGGCTTTAAGCAGTGATGCAAAGTAACCCTATACCTGCCAAGATATCTCCGCAAATTCTGGACTACCTCCATCGTCGTCAGCCAGAAATGACTGACTTATTAGCAAGGCTCGTTGGGGCAGAATCCCCATCCACCGTACCCACTTCCCAGAAAAAAGTATTGGCAATTCTTGAGGAGGCATTACTACACCGAGGCTACCGCGTCCGACGCATTATGGGTCGCCACAGCGGCGGACACCTCCTCGCTGTTCCCAGCAAACGGACGAGAAATCAGCCCTTCCAGCTGCTCCTCGGACATTGTGACACCGTCTGGCCTCTGGGTACCTTAGAAAAGATGCCCTTGGCGCAAAAACAGAGAAAGATGTACGGGCCGGGAATTTATGATATGAAAGCCGGTCTAGTGATGAGTATCTTTGCGTTAGAGGCGCTGCGAGCAAACGCGATCGAACCTGAAGTCGCTCCCGTTATCTTTATTAATTCCGATGAAGAGATTGGCAGCCATGAATCTACTGCTTATATTCGACGATTAGCAAAAGCCGCCGATCGCGTTTTTGTGATGGAGCCTTCTTTGGGTCCAACCGGGAAACTGAAAACGAGGCGCAAAGGCGTAGGTCGCTTTACTGTCCGCGTTATCGGCAAATCCGCTCACGCTGGGCTGGAACCGGAAAAAGGGGCTAGCGCGATCCTGGAGCTTTCCTTCGCGATTCAGAAGTTGTTTGCCCTCAACGACGCCCAGAGAGGAATTACCGTTAACGTCGGCACCATAGACGGAGGCATCCGTCCCAACGTGGTAGCCCCGGAAAGTCGAGCCGTCGTCGATGTGCGAGTGCTACACCAGGAAGATGCCCATGAAGTCGAGGCAGCTATTCGGGGATTGCAACCGACGACCCCCGGCACTCAGCTAGCGATCGAGGGTGGCATCGGTCGTCTGCCCATGGAGAGGACTCCAGCCAACCAAACGCTCTGGCAACTGGCTCAGCAGGCGGCCTCCGAACTGGGGCTTGAGATCGAGCAAGCAACCGCTGGTGGGGGGTCTGACGGGAACACGACCAGTCTCTACGCCCCCACATTGGATGGTTTAGGTGCAGTGGGTGACGGCGCGCATGCGCCAGAGGAGTTTATTTATCTAGACCAGATGGTTGAGCGCTCGGCCCTGCTTTCGCGACTGCTGTTGGAACCTCGGTTAAGGTCTAACAGTGAGCAGTGAGCAGTGAGCAGTGAGCAGTTGGTTGGTGCTCGCTGGGGCGTAGGAGAAAGAATCGCCCATCTCTTGAGGCTGACGCAAAGCCTCTATCTGTAATAAAGCACCACAGAGGCACAGAGAACGCGGAGGTAGAGAACGAGAGAATTATCGGTTTGAATGCAACTTGGGATCGCAAGGTAAGCAATGTCACTGATTAAATGCGATCGCTAAGTGCCTGCCAACGGAGGTAAAAGCCATGTCTAATAGCTACCTTTTTAGCTCCCTCACCCGCATCTCTGACTTGGCATCCCGCTCCTTTGTTGTGCATCCCCTACCGCGAGAGCAATGGGCAACGGGGGATTATGTAGTGGGAACGGTCATTCCTCCCGTACACAAGCTATCCACGGTCGAACTTCCCAACGGGCGCATGGCTAGCGTTCTAGAAGGAGACTCGATTGTCGGTACATTCGGTATCCGCAGGGCAACCTTGGAGGCCGTGGGAGATTGGCAATCGATTGGGTCAGACGGTCGCATGGAGAACTTAACAACAGCTGGTCTGTTTGGACGGGCAACCTCGACATCCTTTCTACTATCACCCCTGACCTCACTCGTTTATCGCGGTCATGTACTGCGAGAAGACCGCAAAGTATGCATGCAAGACTTTGTGCCTGCTCTACCAGAATCTCCTTACAACTGTCCCACGCTCCTCATTATCGGCACTTCGATGTCGGCGGGAAAGACCACGGCAGCGAGAGTAATTGTCCATCAGCTCAAACAACTGGGTCTCAAAATCGTTGGGGCAAAGCTAACTGGAGCTGGACGTTACCGAGATATTCTGTCAATGGGCGATGCAGGCGCTGACAAGATTTTCGATTTTGTGGATGTCGGTTTACCTTCCTCAGTCTGTCCCCCAGAACAGTTTCGTATCTCTTTGCGTCAGTTATTGGCAATGATTGCGGCGGAAAAACCAGACGCCGTCGTGGCAGAGGCAGGAGCATCCCCGTTTGAGCCTTACAACGGTGCTGTTGTATTAGAGGAACTCAAGGAGAAAATCTGCTGCACGGTGCTGTGTGCATCTGACCCTTACGCCGTAGTGGGAGTGACCCAAAGTTTTGGCTTGACTCCAGATTTGATTAGTGGGGTCGCAACTAGCACAACGGCCGGTGTAGAACTGGTGGAGAAGCTCACCGGAGTCAAAGCACTGACCCTAACCGAGCGACAGTCTCTACCCGATCTCATGTGCATCTTGAAGGAAAAGTTAAAGCTTTAAACAGTGAGCAGTGAGCAGTGAACAGTGAGCAGTGAACAGTGAGCAGTGACCAGTGAACAGTGAGCAGTGAGCAGTGACCAGTGACCAGTGAGCAGTGAAAGGTCTCTACCTCGCGTCAGTTTCAATAGAATTAGGGTTGAAGCTATTTTTGGCATTGTTGCGTCGCTATGGTGTTGAGCCATACTGCTATTCCCGCCAAAAACATACCACTGTCATGGCTCGCGTTCCTGTTAGCTTTGCGAACGAAACCTTGTGACTCAAATTCCAGGAATTTAATAAAACACTTCGTTCCTATCTTGATGAAGTAACCGAGCGTGGGATTACCACTGGAATTTATGCCGATAGTTCCGAGGCGGAAGTGAGACTGGAACTGCTCAATGGGACAAAAGTTGGAGGGTAAAAGGAATAAAAAATTGTCCTAAAGCGATTTATAAACCTTCTTCATATTTGCTATTCGCAGCTGTTGGTGAGATTTATAATTATTAGAGTATTTTTACTAAAAAATAAGTAATAGTTTGCTATAATTACCAAGCTCGAATTTTAGGGAATTAAACTAATTTATCAAAATTATGACAAAGTCGTTTGAAGAGATTTTCCCAAGCATTGCTGATTTCGTGTATGAATATGGTTGGATTGAAATCGGCAAAGATGAAAACAGTCAGGCGTTTATCAGAGCGTTTAATGAAGGAGGAGATGTGTGGATAGGCGCGGATAACTATGAGAGTGTAGATGAAGCGTTACACGATTTAGAAGTAGCGCTTGCTGAGTGGTTGAGAGAAGCTCAATTAAGTTAACAAGCTTTAACTCTTCCTGTTATCTAGGGATCGGCTATCCTTACATCTG
>DATNPC010001059.1:0-6562 GCA_036703375.1 Allocoleopsis sp. | reverse complement strand
GTCTTTCTGCCAAATTCCTTCGATCGTCTCCCAAGAGGGGGCAAACGGTGGAAGCGCTAAAGAACAGGCTTTCCAGCTAGCTCTAACAGGTACGCTGAGCTGTTGACACACTCCTCCACGTCGTCCTTCTGGCTGGTAATAGCGGCAAACCCGGCAGGCAGAAGTAGAAGAAGTAGAAAAATTTAATTTATTCATTGAAGCTCTTCTCAGGAATGTGCTTGATTTACTCTTCACATTTTTGATTGTCCTACTTTGCTTTTTCTTGATAAAAGTGAGCAACTAGTTAGCCCATCTAGGTTATAGCGATCCCCGAACTCGATGAGAGCTTTAGTTTTTTTTTATGATCGCTTTATATATAGAAACGTTATCATTAACAAAGATACATATTTATTCAGGAAACCTCGATAAGACTGATGATTTCACTTTAAACCCTATGGGGATCAAGTAAAACAACAAGGGGCTACGTGTAGTTAGATGATGAAGTTGAGGCAAGAAGTAGGCTTGAGTTAGAGGCTCATTGGCAAGACTCGCAAGAATCAGCTATTGGTGAACAACTCAACTTAGGTCGTCAGTTTTAGCGGAGATCTAGAGCAGTCACTCTTATAAACTCAGACAATTGGAAAATTTTTGCCGTGCTACTCTCATTTTTTATCATCTGGCTCTACCTTTAGTTAGAGTTTCCAAAATCGAGTTGGAAAAAACTTCGGTGGAAATTTAATCCAGTTCAGATTAAACGCCTTCGCTGAATCCTGATGTCAAGATGGAGAGTTCAATTCAAGAGCTGAGATTGCAAGATGTTCTGGGGTCTGTGATAACAGGCAGCGATCGCACAATAGCCTCCACGGGCAGAAGCCAGACTGTAATCGTGGCCGCCTGATAAGGTACCTATTACTTCATGTACAAAAAAACCGTGTTTTCTAACACGGAGTGATTTCAGTATCGATCGCTACGCTCGCTTCGCTATGGAGCAATCCACCGCTCTCCTCTCGAAAAAGGTGAGGTAAGGCTTATGCAGGGTTTAAGGCAAGCACGAGAGAATTGGGTATTTGTTCGCTATCTAGTTTTCTCTGTGCTGCGACAATGAGTTGTTCTAGGCTATAAGCGGTCAAGTGAGGTGGATTTTTGCCAGGAAGCTGAGAGTACTGAAGTTCAGGATAATGAACCTGTCGCGTCATTGGCTTATTCTCGTCATAGTCAGCAATTACTCGCTTGGGAATAAGGAGCTGATTCCAACAGACATTGCCACAGACGGAACCTGGAGCATACCAGTAAAAACGAGTGGTTCCTCTTCCCTGTATTTTGAGAAATCGACCTTGACGACTATCGGTAATGGTTGACTGAACAACGCTGAGGCTGACGCCACAGGCAATTGAGACAATGCAATCTGGATGAGTTCTTCTCCAATCTCCAATTTTTGTCTGGGAGAAACTCTCAACAAAAGGGACAAAGTCTAGCACCGTGCCAAAGTTCGGATGATCTTGACTGCGATAGTTCAGTAACGGGCCTACGGTCAAAGTCATGAGGAGTAGAGTGAGTAGGTGTCACCAAGAACGTTAAAGGACTCCTATGACTCTTCGCTGAAACTGTAATGAACTGATACAAACGATCAAAGAGCTTAAATTCTTTGTTACTAAAGATAAATCAAAAGAGTGCCCAGTATTACTCAAACCAAATAGCTAGTCCTTTTTATAGCGATCGCGCTCCAACTGGATAGCCTTCTAGGACAAGTAATTTTGATTTTTACGCACCTTGGATGCAATTAATCCTAACCCTGGGGGGTAGACTTCTTGAAACAGACTTTCTAGCGCTGGACTATCGATTGTAAAAAACGAGTATTCCCCCTCCATGCCAGTAAAAGCGGTACACTCCTCCTCAGATAGCTCTTGCGGGAGATATAAACATTTCCACTCCAATCGCTTCTTCTCCGATAGACAAGCGGCTTCCCAAGCCAGTCGAGCTTTCGTAATGTCGGGTTCCTTGACGCAACGCTGGAACATTTGCTCCGAGCGTTGTCGCCATTGTTCATCTAACTCTCTCCAGTCCCTCATCAGTTGCGGCTACTCACTTCATAATCTCGTTTCTCTAGATTGTCTTTTTTCAAAGCAAGCTGCGGTAAAAGTTGCATAAAGAGAGATGAAGAGTTTGCGATCGCTCTTAAGACAGAGATACTGGAAAAAGACAATCGATGTCGAGCAGCAGCAGTAGTGAGCCATCAATCATCTGAACTTAGGGAATTTCTAGCGGATATCCAACTGTGGAGAGGGTTACCAGCTGAGCAACTCGATGCCTTAGCCAAAATTGCGATCGCCAAAACCTATCGCAAAGGTGAGGTGATTTTTGAGGAAGGGGATGAAGGCAGAGGATTTTTTGTGGTCAAGTCCGGCAGAGTCAAAGTCTACAAACTCTCAACTGACGGGAAAGAACAAATATTACATTTTTTCGGAGATCGGGAGCATTTTGCCGAGGTACCAGCATTTGACGGCCAATGCTTTCCCGCCTCAGCGGCGGCGATTGAGAAAAGCGAGTTGTTGTTCTTCCCACGCACTGATTTTTTGGTTCTTCTGGAGCAGCATCCCACGTTAGCGATCGATATGTTAGCCATTTTTGCCCGTCACTTGCGCCGAATGGCCCAAATTGTTGAGAACCTTTCGTTTAAAGAAGTCCCAGGCAGGCTGGCGGTATATTTGCTGTATTTGAGCAATCGCAATGGCAAGGGTGAGGACGTCGAACTGGACATGACGAAAACTCAACTCGCTGCGTTCTTAGGTACGATTCCGGAAACACTCTCGCGGGTGTTTGCCAAGATGAGTCAGGATGGGTTGATTGCGATCGAGGGTTCTAGGATTAAGTTGTTAAATCGAGAGCGTTTAATGGTGTTAGCAAACGGCTAAAGGAATGAAGAACTGTTAAGTGATTCTTTTTGTAAAGAAAATCCAAAAAATCTGTTAAATAAATCACAATTCCTATTGAAATTGAGACAATTTTTTCATTAAAAGACTTTAGCAACAATCGTGTTGCGTTTACAAATCAAAATTTAAGGAGGACCTGATGGTTACGGTAACTCGACCCAGACAACAGGTCAAAATCGGTCCGACCAAGCTGCTGATTAATAACGAGTGGGTAGAAAGTGCTTCGGGTCGGCGATTTGAAACGATTAACCCGGCTACAGGTGAAGTGATTTGTGACGTGGCGGAGGCAGACGCCCCGGATGTGGAAAAGGCAGTGCAAGCAGCGCGAAATGCCTTTAATAGCGGAGAATGGCGTAAGATGTCTGCTCGTCGTCGCGGCGACTTACTCTATAAGCTGGCAGACCTGATCGAACACAACAAGGACGAACTAGCGCGGCTGGAAACCCTCGACAACGGCAAGCCGCTGACTGAGGCGATGACGATTGACTTACCGTTTGTCATTGAGTGCTACCGCTACTATGCCGGTTGGGCGGATAAGATTCAAGGCAAGACGATTCCGATTAACGGCCCTTACTTCTGCTATACCAAGCACGAACCAGTGGGTGTCGTGGGTCAAATTATCCCGTGGAACTTTCCCCTCCTGATGCAGGCGTGGAAGTTAGGCCCAGCACTAGCTGCGGGTAATACCGTTGTTCTCAAAACCGCTGAACAGACGCCTTTATCGGCACTGCGGGTGGGCGAACTGATGATCGAAGCCGGTTTCCCTCCGGGTGTGGTGAACATTTTATCGGGTTATGGTCCAACGGCTGGGGCTGCGATCGCGAACCACATGGATATTGATAAAGTGGCGTTTACCGGTTCAACTGAAGTAGGCCACTTAATAATGGAGGCGGCCGCTAAAAGCAACCTCAAGCGCCTCAGTCTGGAACTCGGTGGGAAGAGTCCCAACATCGTGTTTGCCGATGCCGATCTGGATGCGGCAATTACGGGTGCTCACAATGCTCTATTCTTTAACCAAGGTCAGTGCTGCAACGCGGGTTCTCGGCTGTTTGTCGAAGAAAAATGCTACGACGAGTTTGTCGCCAAGAGTGTAGAACGGGCAAGGCAGCGTACTGTCGGCGACCCCTTTGACCCGAATACCAAGCAGGGACCGCAGATAGACCAAGATCAGTTTAATAAGGTGATGAGCTATATCGAGGCTGGACAGCGCGAAGGGGCTCACATGTTGTGTGGAGGCGATCGAGTTGGCGATCGCGGATTCTTCATTCAGCCGACTGTCTTCGCCGATGTCCGCAACGAGATGAAGATTGCCCAGGAAGAAATCTTTGGGCCGGTGATGAGTATCATCAAGTTCAAGGACATTGACGAGGTGATTCATCTGGCGAATACCACGATGTATGGCTTAGCGGCGGGCGTGTGGACGAAGGATATTACTAAAGCCCATGCGATCGCTAATAATGTCCGCGCCGGTACGGTTTGGGTGAATTGCTATCACGTCTTCGATACGGCTGCACCCTTCGGTGGCTTCAAGCAATCTGGAATGGGTCGCGAACTTGGTGAGTATTGCTTAGAACATTACACCGAAGTGAAGACAGTTACGATTCAATTGTAAAGTTGTCGTATCTGTAGGGGCGAGCTGTTCGCCCCTGAAGCTACTCACTGCTCATCCTCTGATTCGCTCTGCCGTTCAAAGCTATAAATGGTTTGAAGGGCTAAGCTACTACAGATGGAGGAAGGTTGCTGACTCAGAGGAAACGTTTGGCGATCTAATTGGACTTGCAAGCCAACCATGGGATCGACACCAGAAGAGATTAAAAATTCTAGGCGTCCTAGTTGTGACCATTGACTGAGTTCATCTAGAATTTGCGCGATCGCTAACAGGTAGGGATGATTGGAGTGATTGTACCAATCCGCTAAAGCGAGATTAGCTTGGTCGAAGCCGATGTTGACAATTAAAGACGGTTTGCCAAACAGGGCAATGCTGACAGGCCGTGCTTCTTCCTGCAACAATAGGTGCTGGCTATGTACCAAGTGCCGCAATTTCTCCAATCGCTCGTAGCGCTTCGTCACGGGTTGGGGGGCATCCTGCCAGTGGATGGCGATTGTGGCGAGATAGGTCTGCAACAGCATGTGGCCTAGTTTCTTCGCCTTGGTTGCGAGGTAGATGGAATTGTAGTCGTTGGCTTCGATCAAGAGCGGAACGCGATCGACGACCTCTATGCCGTAGCCTTTCAATCCGGCAATCTTACGCGGATTGTTGGTTATCAAGCGGATTTTTTTCACGCCTAAGTCATTGAGCATCTGAGCTCCCATCCCATAGTCCCGCAAGTCAGCCGGGAAGCCCAGGCGTTCGTTGGCTTCAACCGTATCCAGCCCCAAATCTTGTAAGGAATACGCTTTCAGTTTATTAATTAACCCAATCCCTCGCCCTTCTTGCCGCAGATAAACGACCACTCCCTGGCCAGCACTCTCAATCATTTTCAGCGCCGCTTGCAGTTGCAACTGACAGTCGCAGCGCAACGAACCCAAGGCATCTCCCGTGAGGCACTCCGAGTGCATCCGCACCATGACTGGATTGTCTTGGAATTCAGCCGGGTCGCCCTTGACAATGGCGACGTGTTCTGAACCATCTAAAGTATTGCGGTAGGCGTAAATTTCAAACGTGCCGAACTGGCTGGGCAATCTGGCGATGGTTTCCCGGTAGACAAAGCGATCGTACTTGAGGCGATAGCTGATTAGATCGGCAATACTGATAATTTTCAGCTGATGCGCTCTGGCATACTCGATCAACTGTGGCAACCGCGCCATCGAGCCATCAGGATTTTGGATTTCACAGATGACTCCTGCTGGATACAGTCCGGCAAGTCTCGGTAGGTCAACAGCAGCTTCTGTGTGACCCGCCCGTTTCAAGACACCTCCCTCTCTCGCCCGGATCGGAAAGATATGACCGGGACGCCGCAAGTCCTCCGGCTTTGTCTCCGGATTAATCGCGACTTGAATGGTTCGAGCGCGGTCTTCAGCCGAGATACCTGTAGTCACACCCAGGTGCGAAGCAGCATCAATACTCACCGTGAAGGCAGTTTGGTTGCTATCGGTATTTTTGCTCACCATCAACGGCAAATCGAGGGCATCGAGGCGATCGCCTGTCATTGCCAGACAAATGAGTCCCCGCGCCTCCACGGCCATGAAATTAATCATGTCAGGTGTGGCGAATTGGGCGGCGCAAATTACGTCCCCTTCGTTTTCTCGGTTTTCATCATCAACAACGACCAATGCGCGACCTGCTTTCAGGTCGGCAAGGGCTGCATCAATGGAGTCAAATTCAAACAAATCGGTTTCAGGGGATTCCACTTCTATCGTGAGAGCGAGCGATTCGTAAAGATTTCTAAACCTTGGTCTTCCTTAATTGTATCCCGTTTGTCCCACCACAGGAGTTACAGGCGTTGTTGAGTCAATTTTCCTGGAGGATACTCTCAGACTTTTACCACCAAAGTTCAGTTTTGATACTAAAATGCAGCAAATGTTAATCCGTTTTTGATTCAGCTCTCTTAGGAAAGAAATATCATGGGTGATTTAGGACGCCTACCCGTAGGGATTATTGGCGCTTCAGGCTATGGTGGCGTGCAACTCGTGCGGCTCTTGATGGATCACCC
>DATNPC010001058.1:0-15546 GCA_036703375.1 Allocoleopsis sp. | reverse complement strand
GTACTCTACGAATGGAAACAAGATCGATTTCCTACGACTTCAACTCAGCGAAAGGAGTTGAATAGGGCACTAGGAGAATTGGCACTACGGGCAATTTCTTCTGAAAAAACTAAGTTTCGTCTGCGACATCGCCTCGTCTCGTCGGTACTAGGTAACTCCGATACAGACCTGTTTCAGTTAGTACTTCAGTTAGGCTGGCTCAATCAAGTGGGAGTAGCCGCCGAAGCAGAAAACTGGGGTGAAAAGGTCTACGCTTTCTACCATCCTACGTTTCAGGAATATTTTGCTGCACAGGCAATCGAGAATTGGCGCTATTTTCTAAATCACATTGTCCATAACCCCGCGCAAGGCACTTACCGCATTTTTGAGCCGCAATGGAAGGGAATAATCTTACTATGGCTGGGTCGAGAGGATGTGCCAAAAGAGTACAAAGAGGAATTTATCAAAGCGTTGGTGGAATTTGAGGAGGGATGCAAAGACTTTTACGAATACCGAGCCTATTTTCTAGCCGCAGCTGCAACTACAGAGTTTGGGGATTGTTCTTGGACAGAGGAAGTAATAAAGCAGATTGTTCAGTGGAGTTTTGGGTATTTAAACATTGAACAACAGAAGTGGGTAACATTTATTAAGCCGATTGAGGAGGGTGCTAGAGCTGCATTGCTAGAGACAGCGCGTAGTAAGACACTAGCAGCATTGATGCAGCTCATTAACTTAAGTGAGAATGAATCCATCTGTAGGCTAGCAGCCGAGTATTTAGGAAAAATTGATGTTGGCAATCAAACAGCTGTCGAAACATTAGTACAACTGATCGAGTCAACAGACGATGCAAATATCCGGCGGTTAGCGACTGAGAGCTTAGAGCAAATAGATCCTGGTAATCAAACAGCTATCGCAGCGTTAGTTCAAGTCATCGAGTCAACTAAGTATGAAGATATCCGCCAGCATGCAGCTGAAACCTTAGGGAAAATTTCCTTGGGCAATCAAACAGCGATCGTACAGTTGAAAAAACTGATCGAGTTAGCTGAGGATGAAGATATCCGTTGGCAAGCAGCTGAAATTCTAGGAAGAATTGCGTCAGGCAATCCTGAAGCGATTGCAGTGTTAGTGCAAGTTATCCAGTCAAGTGAAGATGAAGATACCCGTAGAATCGCCGCTGAGAGTCTAGGAGCAATTGATTCGGGAAATCAAATAGCACTTGCAACATTAGTACAAATTATCGAGTCAACTGAGTATGAATATATCCGTCAGCACGCAGCTCTTAGCTTAGGAAAAATAGATCCTGGGAATCAAATAGCGCTTGCGACATTAGTACAAATTATCGAGTCAACTGAGTATGTATCCACTCGTTGGGAAGCAATTGAAAGTTTAGGGGAGATTGGTACTGGTGAGCCAACAGTATTCTCAGCACTAGTGCGAGTCATCGAGTTAACAGAGAATGAAGATATTCGTAAACTTGCAGCTGAAACTATAGGAAAAATTGGTGCTGGTAGTCTAATAGCGATCGCGGCATTAGTAAAATTGCTCAAATCAACCACGGATGAAGATACTCGTTGGCTTGCGGTTGAAAGCTTAGGAAAAATTGCCTCGGGTAATTCAGAAGCGATTATGGCATTAGTACAACTGATTGAGTCAACTGAGGATAAGTTCACCCATAGACTTGCAGCGGAGAGCTTGGGAAAAATCGGCGATCGCAATCCAAAAGCAATTGCGGTATTAGTGCACCTAATTGAGTCAACTCAGAATGAATTTACCCGTAGAGAAGCAGCTGAGAGTTTAGGAAAAATTGACACTGGCAATCCAACAGCACTCAGAGCACTAGTGCAACTGATTGAGTTAACTCAAAATAAATTTATTCGTAGGCTAGCAGCTGAGAGTTTAGGAAAAATTGGTTCTGGGAATGAAATAGCGATCGCGGCATTAGTTAAACTAATTGAGTCAACAGAGCATGAATATACTCGACAGCAAGTTTCTGAAATATTGGGAGCAATAGGTACAGATAATTCTGTAGCTATTGCAGCATTGATCCAACTAATTGAGTCAACAGACGATGAAGTTACCTGTAGGCTAGCAGCTGAGAGTTTAGGAAAAATAGACCCTGGTAATTCAATAGCGATTGCGGCATTGGTCCAACTGATCGAGTCAGCTGAAGATAAATTTACCCGTCGAGAAGCAGCTGATATCTTAGGAGAAATAGGCACGGATAATGAAACAGTACTAGCAGTCTTGATGCGACTTATTGAGTCAGCTGAAGATGAGTTTACTCGTCGAGAAGCAGCTGATAGCTTGAAGAAAATTCTGCGAGACGATCAGTTAGTAAGAATCGTCACAGCCTTGAAAGACTACTTATCGGATGAAATCTATAAAAATGATTTTAATCGGTTCAATGAGTGCTATAAACTCGTTTGGCACTGCACTCAAAACATGACTTACCCAGCCTTCTATCAGGCATGGCACAGTTAAGTCACGCCTGTCCATTGAGAAGTTCTAAAATTCATTGTTGTTGGTTCCACATTCCCTTACAACAACAATGTTCGACTTCACGCCAAGCGATCGCAGACGTGGTGAACTGGATCGAGCAGATGGTACAGTGCGATCGCGAGACTCATTAACTGCCCATTACCTGTGGCCAAGTTGAGGCGACAAAAATAATAACAGCTGCGATCGCGAGTAATCCCTCAATCAAATTTCCGAGTAGCGAACCCACTACAACGCCAATACCAGCTTTAAATGACTGACTCGTTCTTTCATTAAACGGTAACTCGTGTCGATAGAAGAACTCTCCAACAATTGCTCCCAATAGAGGCCCTACCAAAATACCCAACAAGGGTCCACCAAAAGGTAAAGCTGGGAGAAGACCAAAAAACCCTAATCCTAAACCGATCAGAGCACCAATCTGACCCCACTTACTTGCACCCGCTTGTTTAGCTCCCCAGTAGGTAGCTAACAATTCCACACCAGCGCTGAGGATTAAGATGACAAATATCGCGATGATTGGCGGCCAAGCCACCTGAAAACCATTGACAACAGTCCAAATCGCAATGGCCACTAAGATCAAGCTAGGGCCAGGGATGCCAGGAACGTAAGCTCCGACAATACCGACCAGCATGACGGCAATTAGTATCCAGTAGAGAATGGTTAGCGACATTTACTTAACTTCAGCAGCTGTGAACTCATTGGAAAATTGACTGAGGGTGTTTGCCAGCTTGTCAGCAATCCCCTCTATCCAATTCTCGTCTTGTTTGGTGTAACTGCGGGGAGCATTGGCTCCTAATATTAGCGCTCCTCGATCGCCAATCGGTTGGCAGATTAATCCTTGAGTATTTTCCGGCAAATAATCAAATTCAATTCGCCCTGGATAGAGCTTTAGGTCAACCAGATAAACTGGCTTTTGTTTCTCCATCACTCGGTTCAAAATGAGTCCCGGTTTGACCTCTGGATTGATACCTAATACGCCTCGACGCAATAGAACCTTGCCCTGATAGAAAACCACTAGCGATCGCGTCGCTGTATTCGTCAGCAACAAATGTGACGCCCACGCCAGTTCAGTTTTCACCGCATCTGGTAACCCTGGTAACAGTTCAAACCCCTGCTCTCCGATTAAATCGACAGCATCTGGCGATCGCGATTGCACCTGCTGCCACAGTAAACCCGTCAAAATCAGCACGGCACACAGAATCACTCCCAAAGCGTCGGAACGGGCTTGGGCATCTGTAAGTTGAGGCGTTAGCAAACGGTTGATCAGCAGCAATACACCTGCTAATCCCCCGACAGCGAACGGCAACTGCCGCAGTACATAGTTTCGATCGGGTTTAGCCATGTTCAACTAATCGGAAATAGCAGATTTAAAAGAACGTTAAAGATGATAACTCTTCCTTTTAAGCCTTAATGTGTGATGAATTACTCCTCCCCAGGTTCAATAATCCGCTGGAACAAATAACCTGTTCCTCTGGCAGTCAGAATTAGTTCGGGATTGCTCGGGTCATCCTCCAACTTCGCCCGCAACCGTGAAATGTGAACATCCACCACGCGGGTATCGACGTGGCGTTCTGGGGTGTAGCCCCACACCTCTTGCAAAATCTCCGAACGCGAGAAGGGTTCCCCAGAACGGCTGACCAACAACTCCAAGAGACTAAATTCCATCCCGGTGAGTCGGATGCGCTCATCTCCCTTGTACACCTGCCGCTTATTGGTGTCGATTTTGATGCTGCTAACATGGATAACGCCAGAACTGGGAATGCCAGATGCCCCCACTTTGTCAACCCGTCTCAGCACAGAGCGAATGCGGGCTTCCAATTCTTTTGGAGAAAAGGGCTTGACAACATAGTCATCCGCGCCTAACTCTAGACCTGTAATCCGGTCGGCAACATCCCCCAAGGCAGTTAGCATAATGATGGGGACATCAGATTCCTTGCGTAACTCCTGGCAAACCCCATAACCGTCGAGCTTGGGCATCATGACATCCAAGACAACCAGGTCAGGGTCAGTGTTACGAAAGGTATCTAGAGCCTCTTCTCCATCGGCTGCTGTGACGACATCATAGCCAATCATGGAAAGGCGAGTTTCCAAGATCCGGCGGATGCTGGCTTCATCATCAACAACGAGGATTTTTTCCTTATGATTTTCCAATTGACGTAGTACTCCCAAAAAGATGTCAGTGAATTGTTAATTTATTGGTAGCTTATCTCTAAGATATAACGCTCTCTGAAGGTTTTTTAAGAGCTCAATGATTTACCTCTCGCTCAGTGTCTCTTTTTCTTAATTTTTACTTAAGACTTAAACGTTTTTTAATAGTTTTTAACACTTAAGCTCAGGATGGCAAAGCCCAAATCTGTATATGTATGTAGCCAATGTGGGGAACAGCACTCGCAATGGTTTGGCAAATGTTCAGCCTGCGGCACCTACAACTCCTTGGAAGAAGAGACAGTAACATCAACCTCTCCTCTTAATATAAGTCGTGGTGGTTGGCAATCGAATACTCGCGCCGATCGCCAGGGAACAAGCAAGGGACCAGCACAACCGAGATCGTCGCGCAAGTTCTCAGAGATTTCTAACACGGTCCAGATGCGCTTCGCCTCCGGCTATGGTGAACTAGACCGGGTACTGGGAGGTGGGATAGTGCCAGGTTCTTTGGTGTTGATCGGCGGCGATCCCGGCATTGGGAAATCAACGCTACTATTGCAAGTCGCGAATCAGCTGGCTCAACGACACCGCATCCTCTATGTCAGCGCGGAAGAGTCGGGGCAGCAGGTCAAACTGCGGGCTTCGCGGCTGGGTGTGGGGACAGATGCTGTGGAAGAGGAGCCTCTTAATGGTAAGGCGAACAAGCGGGCGAAATCCACCGACTCGAAAAGCCGCGATGGACAAGGAAGCACGGCGACGACAGAAGCCAAGACTCATAGTCCTGACCCGAATCTATACGTGCTGCCCGAAACGGATTTAGAAGAAATTCTACGGGAGTTGGAAGCCCTCAAACCGCAGGTGGCCGTAATTGATAGTATTCAAACCCTTTACTTTGCGGCTTTGACGTCCGCGCCCGGTTCCGTGGCACAGGTACGGGAATGTACCTCCGCACTGATGCAGGTGGCGAAACGGGAGAATATCACGCTGCTGATTGTCGGACACGTTACTAAGGAAGGCGCGATCGCAGGCCCAAGGGTATTGGAACACCTCGTCGATACTGTACTGTATTTTGAAGGCGATCGCTTTGCCTCCCATCGACTCCTGCGTTCCGTGAAAAACCGCTTCGGGGCCACGCACGAAATCGGCATTTTTGAAATGGTGGACAAAGGCTTGCAGGAGGTAACGAATCCATCCGAGCTATTTTTAGGCAACCGGGATGAAATGAGTCCTGGTACAGCTACGGTTGTCGCTTGTGAAGGTACCCGTCCGCTTGTGGTAGAGTTGCAAGCACTGGTGAGTCCTGCCAGTTACGGGGCGCCCCGTCGAGCAACGACTGGCGTCGATTACAACCGCTTGCAGCAAATTCTGGCGGTATTGGAGAAGCGAGTCGGAATTCCTCTATCGAAATTAGATGCCTATGTCGCCTCGGCTGGAGGTTTGGGAGTTGAGGAACCCGCCGCTGACTTAGGAATTGCGATCGCGGTTGTGGCCAGTTTTCGCGATCGGGTTGTCGATCCTCGTACCGTAATGATCGGCGAAGTGGGTTTAGGCGGACAAGTGCGACTCGTTTCTCAGATGGAACTCCGCCTCAAAGAAGCCGCCAAACTGGGTTTTAAGCGAGCGATTATCCCCAAAGGTCAAACCTTACCCGATGTCGGTCTAGAAATTATCCCAGTCGGCAGAGTTTTAGATGCTATTATTGCTGCCTTGCCTGGAGGCCTGCGTCAGAATGTGGATGATGACGATGACGACGAAATGATGGGAGAGTGAGCAGTGAACAGTGAGCAGTGAACAGTGAACAGTGAGCAGTGAACAGTGAGCAGTGAACAGTGAGCAGTGAGCAGTGAACAGTGAGCATTACGCTCATCTCCCGCCTGAAGTACGGGGGATTTCCCATCAGTTGTCCGTTGTTTTCTATTGACAACTGACCGATAACTGCTGATGTGACGTTTCCTCCCATCCTTAAGAGAGTGAGTTTTCACGCCACCTCCCTATGACAATTGCTTGCTGGTGTTAAAAACTCGCGTCTGCTAGCGATTCGAGCTTTTGATTGCAATTAATTTACACTTTAAGATTATTCACAACTCCACTAGTTTATAAAAAATTCACTCGATGAAGATATAAATAAGCTTTCGCAATTTAGCCGCTTTCATTATAAATAAATTGTATTCTAAGGACTTCAAGAGCTTTATTGGCTAAAAAGTAGTTTATTTATAAGGTAAGGGAATCAGAGAGTTATGGGTTCAGGTTCCTAGCTCCTTAGTTGAATTTAAAAAACTAATTCAATCTACAGGTAGAAACGGCTTTTTCACTCTCGCTCGCTCGTAACTTTTGTAAAACTTGCTCCAACTAGTTAGGTTTTTTAGAATTCACAGTACCCGATTGACTATTGGAAAAACTCACTCCCTCTGCCGTTGCGAGACTGAATTCACATTTATATTTGAAGTTTTGCAACTAAGAAATAGCACTCACTATTGCTTATGATGTATGAAGAATATCCAACCGCCCAACACAGAACTCCATAATTCATTCTGGCTCGAAGCGAAACTGGCTCGATTAGAGAAAGAAATCCGAAGCCAACAAAGACATTATGCTCGGCTGACTGTTTTTTGCAAGTCAGCCTTGTAACACCAAACTTGTTTAATTACCATCAGCCTAACGGTATAAATTAACGAAAACTAGGAATATGGCTCAAACTATAAAAGCGATCGCTCTGGTATAGTACGCGATCGCTTTCTCCTCACCGACCTTATTCCATCTCAAGCACCCAGTTTTGCCTTCACGACGGATTGAACCTTCTGACCGTCTGCTCGACCTTTAAGCTGCTGCATCGCTGGGCCCATCACCTTACCCATATCTTTTGCAGAGGTAGCCCCAGTTCTGGCAATAATCTCATCCACAACCGCACCAATCTCTTCATCCGAAAGTTGTCCGGGCAGATACTCTTCAAGAATGGCTAACTCTTGGGCTTCTTGGTCGGCTAAGTCATTGCGCCCTGCTTGGCTATACTGCTCGATGGCTTCCCGGCGTTGCTTGGCTAGCTGCGCTAGGACTTCAATTTCCTGGCTTTCACTAAGGCTTGTTTGTCCCTGAGGGCGTAGGCTCACTTCTTTTTCCAGTAAGACCTTTTTAATACTGCGAACCGTTTCTAGGCGAATTTTATCTTTCGCCTTCATTGCGGTTTTGATATCTTCCGATATCCGTTCCATTAAACTCATGGATTTTTACCTTTCTCATAGACCTATTGCCAGTTTATTCGGCTTTGGGTCAACCCTCTAGGCTTTTGATAGAGTTTAACGCTCCAAGCCGCTAGTAGACCATTTCTTGTTTATCCGTTCTAGCTGAAAGAATTAAAATAAAGATAGAGCCTTCCTAGATTCGCTATTAATCGGGTCATCTCATCCTATCGGGTGAACCAAGAGTAGGAAGTAATTCCGTGAGTTTTGAGGGAATTCTAGAAAGCAAGCAGTGATGTATTCACCTTTAGGCTAATAAGGAGAACGAAATCATGAACGAACCTGTAGATCGTATCCCAGATAAAGTCGAGCCAGTTGACATTGAATCAATGCCTGTTCATGAAACAGTGACGACGGTCGAAGTTGAATCAACTCCAGCCGAACCGGGTGCTAATTCCCAGGAGAAAGTTCGGATTGAAGAATTTACCATTACTGGGGATGTACTGGTTGCTAAGGTCAAGGAATGGATTCATCAAGGTAATATTCGTCGAATCATTATCCAAAACGAAGAAGGACGCACGTTAATTGAGGTTCCTCTCACTGTTGGAGTTGTAGGCGGTGTTATTGGCGCTACTTTGTTCCCCGTAATCGCTGCACTAGGAGCCATTGGTGCATTGGTTGCTCATCTCAAAGTCGTGATTGAAAGAAGAGAATAACTGAACAACGCAGTAGCTGGAAAACATCACTGTAAGGTGAGCAATACTTACCGTTAATTCTGTAATCCAATTGACGAGAGAATCATGGGCAATAGTTACCCCACCAGTGGCTTAAGTTGATTGGCATTCAGGCAGGGTTGATATCATTCCTGATTCAAAAACTCCAAATAGGAGCTACTCAACTCCTTCACGGCTAGCTCGTAAAACTGCTTTCCATGTTCTGGTGTCGCCAAGGCTGGATTAGAACCCATACGTCCATCTGGATAGCGGCGACGAAAATCCGCTGCACCGTAAATTGGGTGTCCCGAGGCAACTTCTAGGGATAAGGGAGCTTGTTTAATCGCATCGGGATGGACATACTGAGTGAGAGCTACTTCACTTGGTGTTGCATGGGAACCTTCTTGCTCTCCGTACAAACTTTTTGCCAATTTATACACCGAGTTGCACATGAACCAGTTAGCAAGGCGGCATTGCACTTGCGAGCCATTGGGAAGATTCAAATCCACCAGGTGAGCATAACTTTCCGCGAAAGCCGCTTTGAGTGTGGCAATATTTCCACCATGACCGTTGATAAAGAAAAACTTGGTGAAGCCGCTTCTGACTAAGCTGGTAATATAATCTTGGATGACTTGAATCAACGTAGTCGGTTTTAGACTAATGGTGCCGGGGAAACTCAGGTGATGCATCGCCATGCCAACATTGATCGTTGGGCCGACGAGAGCACCAGTAGCTTCTCCTACACCCCGCGCGATCGCTTCCGCACAAATCGCATCAGTCCCAATTAATCCGGTTGGTCCGTGTTGCTCGGTTGAACCAATTGGCATAATAATACCTTGTGATCGCTCCAGGTAGGCTTCAACCTCTGTCCAGGTACTTAGATGTAGCAGCATTGTCATTAATTCTCTCGTTACGATTTTTGTGCTCTGTTGAATAGGCAGATGGTTGCGCCAAATTTCTAATCAATTAGTGGTGGGCCATGGAGCTTTGTTAGTTAGGTAATGTCTTAATAAACTAACGCCAATAGCGATTGATTGCTCCAACTCCGAGCTGAATTGGAGTGCTATGAAATAGGCGTTGAACAGGCAGATGACCCTAGTCTATTCAACCCGTAAGACAGACGGAGTCAGAGGGACACAGCTGGCAACTTACCGCTTTCCCCCTGACCATCATGTAGCCTGTATGACGTGTATTACAATGTGAATATTATGTCAATTGGATGACATCAGCAACTGAGCCAAGCAATTTTTACTAAGTCTTAAAATTTCGCTGTAACTTTTGTACTATTGGTATAGTCTTCTCATAGAGACTTCGGTGAGGATGTCAAAAAGCAACGCACCGACCAATTAAGATTTTTCTACGTTCAAGGGAATAATTTTGGTGTATACCTTGGCTTAGAACTCCAACAACCCTATTTTCTGACTTTATGCTTTCTCTCGATCTACCGCAGAGTCCTTCCAGACCGGAACTGACACAGGCGACGCGTGTCTTAGTGGTGGAAGACGAAGATTTAATTCGAGAAATGCTTGTTTTAGCTCTAGAAGAGGAAAGTTACGAGGTGGTGACAGCCGCTGATGGACGGACAGCTCTGGCGCTTCTTCAAGATACAGAACAGACAGAGGCTGAATTTCCGTTTGACTTGTTGATACTGGATCTGATGTTGCCACAGATCAATGGCTTGGATCTGTGTCGATTGTTACGTTATCGAGGTAATCCCGTTCCCATCTTGATTCTCAGTGCCAAGGCCAGTGAAACCGATCGCGTTTTGGGGCTGGAAGTTGGTGCGGACGACTACCTCACCAAACCCTTCAGCATGCGGGAATTAATTGCTCGGTGCCGCGCCTTGCTACGTCGTCAGCGCTTTAGCACTTTGCCCCCGACTCCCGTGCTGCAACTACGGGACATCATGCTTTATCCTCAAGAGTGCCGGGTGACGGTTCGGGGAGAAGAGGCTAGCTTGTCGCCCAAGGAATTTCGGTTGTTGGAGTTGTTCATGAGCTATCCCCGCCGAGTTTGGTCGCGTGAGCAGTTAATCGATCAAGTGTGGGGGCCTGACTTTTTGGGAGATACCAAAACCGTTGACGTTCACATTCGCTGGCTGCGGGAAAAATTAGAAAAAGATCCCAGCCAACCTGAATACTTGATTACTGTTCGAGGATTTGGCTACCGTTTTGGCTGAGGTCTTCAGTTCCAGGAGTTCGCTCGGAGTATCGCGAGTTTAGAGTCGCTCGCCGAGCATGGACTCTAGCACGGTGAAACTATTCAACAGATTGGGACTCCGGCGATACAGATCGACAGGTTCATAATTCGTTAGCCCCCCTCAACCCGAGACTGAGTACACAAAATCGTTGAAGAGGGTTAGAAAGGATACAGTACCCAACCGTGGGTACTAATAGGCTTTTGTGAGCAAAAGCCATTTTTCCTTTCGATCGATCTCCTGTACGTGACCGTACTCCAATGACCCAAGCAAAAATTCACCTGATCGTCAGCATGCAAAAACTTACCCTACTGGTGTTTTGCACTCACGCTTACGCCTGCCAATTTAGAGTCCTTCACTCCTCGGGTGCAGTCTTCGGGCGACGTTTAATTTTCTCTTCAGCAGAAGCGGCCGAGCGCTCGGGTCGAGCTTGGGTGAAAGCGGCTTGTGGAGGACAACAAACGAGGTAAATATCCCTAGATCCTGGAGCTTCAACAAGGAGACTTCCCGTACAGCAAGTTAAAATTGTTGAAACTTTCCATCTGCAAACCTTCTAAGCGCAAGAAAAGGGATGACCCTCCTGGCATTTTTTCTGGGTCTAGCTCTAGGAATTGGGTTTTGGCTCTGGCAGCAACGCCGAGTGCAACGACAGTTAAGGCAAATGCTGGGAACATTGCAGGCAGAGTCTTCCAGCGACTCCTTGTCGGTGGTTTCGAGTTTGCGGCTGGAGATCGCACGCGCTAACAAGCACCGCGAAGTCTTAGAAAAGGAATTACAAACTCGGCGACGGCTGCTGGATGTATCGCCTTGTGGATACTTGCAGGTCGATGAAGAAAATCGCTTGCTCTGGTGTAACGAGCAAGCACGCCAGTTGTTGCAGATCGATCGCTGGGAACCGGGGAACTTACGCTTACTGCTAGAGTTAGTGCGTTCTTACGAACTCGATCGGCTAATCGAACAAACTCGCCAGCACCAACACCCCGATACCCTCGAATGGGTCTATCACCCTTCATGTTTAGATGGAGAAGCGATGGGCAAAGTGCGATCGCTTACGCTTTACGCCTTCAGTTGGCCTCTCCCTCGGGGAGACGTGGGTGTTTTTATTGAAAACCGACAACCCCTCATCGATCTCAACCAGTCTCGCAACCAGTGGGTTTCCGATTTAGCTCACGAACTCAGAACGCCTTTAACCTCTATTCGTTTGGTCGCAGAAGCGTTGCAAGGGCGTTTAGAGCCTCCTGCTAGCCGTTGGATCGAGCAACTGCTACGCGAAACCAATCGATTGATCGATCTGGTTCAAAATTGGCTGGAACTTAGCAACCTGGAGAAGAATCCTAGCAACAGCCTGACGTATCAGCCCGTAGAATTGCGATCGCTAATTCATTCAGCTTGGCAAACGTTAGAGCCATTAGCCCAACAAAAACACCTCTCTCTCTCCTATTACGGACCAGACATGGTTCGGCTAACAGCAGATGCAGCTCGCCTCACCCAAGTGTTTTTGAATTTGTTCGATAATAGTATCAAACATAGTCCGCCTCAAATGCTAATTTGCGTCAAAGTATCTCGCCTGGAGACGAGCGAAGCAGCAGGAGGCAAGAACCAGGAGAGTACGATCCAAATCGATATCATAGACTCTGGCAGTGGCTTTTCTGATTCTGACTTACCTTATGTATTTGAACGACTTTATCGAGGGGATGCCTCGCGATACCGTCAGTCAGAAACTTCCGCAGCGTTAACCCCCTCAGGTGTCAGCAGTGGCAGCGGATTAGGGCTGGCTATCGTCAAGCAAATTATCCTAGCTCATAACGGCAGTATTGAAGCTAAAAATCATCCCGAAACTGGCGGGGCTTGGTTGCAAATTAAACTGCGCGATCGGGAAATTTAACCCCACTTTCACCTTGATTTGCTATCACTATAATTACTAATACTTATTCCATTCAATGGAGCGAGCAACCGAGGTGAGCCTGTCTTCTACAACTAGTAATTCTGAACGAAGCCATTTTGACCGATGCCTGCGGCGCTTAGAGCAGGATGTTTTACGCATGGGAGCGTTGGTAGAAAACTCCTTTCGCCTGAGCCATCAGGCGATGTTTTCTCAAAATCTGGAAGCCGCCAAAGCGATTACTGCGCTTGACGACCAAATCGATCGCTACTATCGGAATATAGAGCTAGAATGCGCCACGCTAATGACTCTAGAAGCACCAGTCGCTCAAGATTTACGCCTATTGAGTGCCTTTATGCAGCTAGTGCGAGATTTAGAGCGAATCGGGGATTATGCAGAAGATTTAGCAGAAATTGCTTTAAAACTCTTGCCATACCCATCTCATCCTTGCCTACCTCAAATTGAGCTAATGTCCCATCATGCCCAAGCGATGCTAGCAACAAGTCTAGTGGCTCTAGCTGATTTAGATGCTACAGCTGGACAAGCTGTGAAGGAGCTAGATGATAAGGTAGACACAGCTTATGATACGCTTTATCAAACTTTAGCTTATCAGCGAGATATCAAAGGCGTTGTAGAACCAATTCTGCTATTAGTGTTAGCGATTCGTCATCTAGAACGCATGGCCGATCATGCGACTAACATAGGTCAACGAGTGTCCTACATTGTGACAGGCCATCACCATTAATTAGAGCTGTCAACCAGGTTGTAGCTCTTCTAGAGATGGACGGAATTCCTCGTTTAGTTCATACTTGTTCGCTCATTAACAATTATCATTAGATTTTTCCATAATTACTAGAAAAAAGCTAAGACTATCGTATTGTTACGAGCCTAAAATTTTAAGATCTTATATACCTAAGACCAACGATCTAGCAATTTTCAGTTACCAACCCAATAGGGCAGGACCTGTCCTGCCCTATTGGGTTGTCAGACCCCATCTTTTAGGAAAACTGCCATAGCTTAACCAGAGCATTATCTGACTTTTACCACTTCATAAACTCATAGTCCTAAGCTCTAAAAATTCTGAAACTTTCCTAAAAATCTAGCCAAGAGATTAGGAGAAAGCTAAGGCATAGGGAGAGCCTGCGTCTTTCATCCACTCATCGTTTGTGGTAGGGTCTAAATCAGGTGTGTCCCTCTGAGGTAAGGGGGAAAACGTCTAATGTATTGTTCTGTATTATTGTTCGGCGCGATCGCAGCAAGGGCGATAAGGTCAACTTTTCTCATTGCTCAAACATCCCAACTTTCCAAGCCGCTTACCCAAAAGCTAACAGCGTTTTTATGGTGTTGACAGATGGCTCAAGGGACTGCGAGGCGACAGCAACCTTCTTGACAGCTAATACACCGTTACTGTTCGTTGATTACACTATCCAGGAACTGCTTACTAAAACTTGCAGCAATCTAATAACTTATCCGATAGATTCGCGCTCCTCATTATGTGACAGTTTTTTAAGAGGTTCATCGAACAAGCTAAGCCTTGCTCGATTTTGTGATAGGTGATACACAACGAGTGTGATGTGGGATACGACATTTAAGTAGCGAAAAAATTTTAGTATGAACGGCAAGATTTGAGACAAAAAGGTGGTAAAAAATATCATTAGTGCTTTCGATAAGACTGAGTCAAATCGAGAACACTCTTGCCTATCAAACACAGTTTCGTGTTTTCTAGAGTCCATAAGGTGTGAGGATTAGTGACCATTATGTCAACATTATTCTGGAAAGCGTTAAAGCTCAGTCCAGCCTTTCTGGGAGCATCATTGTTAATTACCAGCAGCGCTTATGCTGCTCAAAGTGTTTCTGAGCAAACAACAGCAGTCAACTCCAATCCAGCAGCAACAACGGTTGAATCCACTGCCGCTTTGTCAACTGAACAATCCCAAGCTCAAGTTGTTGCCAGCAATAGCAACACGATTCAGGCTTCCGAGCAAAAACCAGCAGTAGACCCCACAGTTGACTCCCGTTCAAACACCAGCCCTAGTGCGACCCAAGCCGACACGCTCTTGGCTCAGCAGGTACCAGCGGCTGGCAACACAACCTCTAACACTTCTAACACCACTGATGTTTTAGAGAAAATCAATCAATACACCAGTGACAGCCCGGCTAACTCCATCGACCAAGTCACTAACGTCTCGCAATTGAGCGATGTCTCTCCTGGGGACTGGGCCTATGAGGCACTCCGCAATCTAGTCGAACGCTACGGCTGTATTGCTGGTTATCCTGACGGTACCTTCCGGGGCAATCGGGCAATGACCCGCTATGAATTTGCGGCTGGTTTGAATGCCTGTTTGCAGCAAGTCGAGCGTTTGATTCAAACGAGTACCGGTGGCTTCGTCACCAAACAAGATTTAGAAACCCTACAGCGCCTAGTTGATGAATTCCGGTCCGAGCTAACCGCCTTGGGGACGCGTGTTGACAAATTGGAAGGTCGGGTCGCGTTCTTGGAAGACCACCAGTTTTCCACAACTACCAAGCTGAACGGAGAAGTCATTTTTGCGATTAGCGACTTATTTGGTGGTCAAGCTGGTTCTCAACGAGGAAATCCTGACTATCGAAACACTGAAACGGTATTCCAAGACCGGGTGCGGCTCAACTTCGACACCAGCTTCACGGGTAAAGACCGCTTGCGGACCCGTCTTCAGGCTGGGAACATCACTGAATTTGGTCCTCTGAGAGGACCAAGCGGTCCAGGTCTCAACATTACCAGAGAGGGTCGATTTGGCTTCCAAGCGGATAATGGCAACAATATCGATCTAGAAAAACTCTGGTATCGTTTTCCCATCGCTAATGCCGCTGTAGCTCACATCTTTGCGAATGCCGGTAACTTTGATGACTTTGTGCCTCTACTCAATGGTCCCCTAGACCCCAGTGGTACTGGTGCCCTATCCCGATTTGGTCGCTACA
>DATNPC010001057.1:0-5502 GCA_036703375.1 Allocoleopsis sp. | reverse complement strand
TGAGGGCAATTACTCTCACGCAGGGCTTTTTGTAAATTTTCTTTTTGAGTAGGAGTGAGATAATTTGGCGCTGGCATAGCAGTAGATGCTCAGGTTTATCCAATTACCATTTTATGCAAATTATCTGCGTAGCAGCTTACTACCCCAATGTACTCATCGAATCTGCTGGTACTGGAGTGTCTTGAAGCAGAACAATTCAAATGTGAGTGGGCTAACGTGGCTGTGTCCACTCGCACCCCACAATAGCCCGCTGATATTCATTCAGTGTTAATAAATTCAAGCTCCTCAGATGCCTTGGATGGTCAATAAACCGGATACGAATAAAATTGTGGCGGCTAGAGAAAGTAGCATCATTAACCCAGAGGGCATGAAGGCACGGGTGCGGAACAAGCGAAGCACGAAAACAATAAAGAGAATTAAACCAATCAGCGCCGCTAGTCCCAATCCTGCCAAAGGAAACTGGCGGCAAATGAACCAGGCAACCAGCAGTGCGATACCACTGCCTACACCACTTAGCAGCGACATTTTGCTTTTTGCTTTGACGTATCCCATAACACCGCCAAGCAAGACGATAACACCGTAGATGGGGATAGACCAGGTAGCAATTGGAAACAAATTGTTCATTTTTCAGAAGTTGCTGGTATTGCGCGTTAGCGTAGAAACTACAGGAATTAGGAGATTGCGGATATGAGTTCCCATGAGTTGTTAATGCTAGGACTGCTACTGAGTCCAGGCATTTTACTTTCAGTCATACTCATGCTCACCTTTGCAGCGGGCGGCTAGTCTAAGCACATCCCCTTGCTGGATTCGCTCTTCAGAGCGAAACAGAACCGACTCAATTATTGTAGTAGCAATACTCCCCAGTCCCTCTAGTTTGGACGGGGGAGTTGGGATTGATGAGATAGCACGGCTTTTACTGGTCAGTTGTCTTAGAGGAATCGGCGGACTTTTCACCAGGTTTTGGTTGTCGGCGCAAGGGAGTTGAGTTGATCAACATTTCCTCCAGCTCCATGCGTTGTTCCATCTGGCGCAAGAAGTAGCCCGTCATCATGGCTGAGGCTAACAAACCTGCAAGGTTTTCCCGGTTGGTTGTAATTTGCACGTTAAAGTTTTCAGAAGGGAGCATCCCGACTAACCCCTGAACGTTCTGAGAGATGATTTGCTGCACCTCAGGACTTGCGGATTTCGCAACCTGCGATAGCACATCCGGGGATTGGTGCTGAAGATAGCTGAGAAGGGGGTTAGCTTGCTCTTCTTCCGGTTCGGAATTGAGAAAGTCTGGGTTAAATACCATTAGAAATCAAAGATTTGACTTACTTAACTTCTACTCTAAACGATTGTGCTGTTAGCCGACCTGTGATTTCCCGCATGACCCGTATTCCTTTCAGCATAAATTTTTGATCGCGTACTGTACACGAAGGAGCGATGAATTTTTCGTCAAGATTTGGAATTTGGTTCTAGAGGTGGCAGCAGTCGATCGAGTTCAAAGTGTTGATGAAATTTTTCCGTGACTTGTAACCAGTAGGAACGACCATCAGATTGTTTTCGTTTCTGAACGAATCCTAGTTCGATCAGTTCCTGAACATGTTGATAAGCGCCACTGCCGCGCAGTTCAATTAAATCGGTTTGAGCAATCGGGGTTTTAAGCGCGATCGCGGCTAGCGTTCTCAACGCCCCTACGCCTAATTCAGCAGGAACTAAGCTTTGCATTAAGTCCTGAAAGGACGATCGCAACTGAAGGCTATAACCAGCCGGTGTCTCGACAACTTCCAAGGCACTATCCCGACGGGCATAATCTGCCATGAGTTCAATCAGGGCATCTTCAGCATCTTCGCGATCGCATCGGGCCAGTTCGGCAAGATCTGCGATCGAAAGTGGTTTTCCCTTCAGGTAAAGTATTGCTTCTATCTGGGTGGCTAAACGGGGCATGAACGCTTTTGGATGTTGGACTTGAGAGCTTGGGTTAGTAGTCAATGGGGCTTAGCCCATGTATTCCGACTAATGAGCGCTTTATTAGTTTAATTAGTTTAATCGCTAACCCCATCCGGTCTTTCCCATCAGCCCCTCAATCCAGTTGGCGTCCTGTGAGTTCGACAAAGATATCTTCTAGATTCGAGGGGCGAACCATCATACCCGTTTTATCTGGTAAGCGATCGAGGTAAGTGTTGGCTTCCGTGAGAGTAGGGAAGAACTTGTACTCAAAACGGTCTTCAACTTGTTTCATCACCAGTCCCTCACCGTGTTTTGCCTTAAACTCTTGGAGAGTACCGAGTTCGATCAATTGTCCGGCGTCCATGATGCCGATGCGGTTACACAAAAATTCCACTTCATCCATATAGTGGGTCGTCAACAGCATCGTCATCCCCTGCTTGTTCAAATCGCGAATGATTTCCCAGAGACGGCGGCGAGTTTGTGGATCGAGTCCGACAGTGGGTTCATCAAGAAACAACACCTTAGGTTCGTGTAACAGCGCCCTGGCAATTTGTAAGCGGCGCTTCATTCCACCCGATAGAGTTTTGGCTAAAGCATCCCGCCGATCTGCTAGTTCCACATAGTCCAACCATTGATTAATCAGCTTCTGACGTTTGGGATTGGGAATGTGATGCAGTCGTCCGTGCAGTTCCATATTCTCCCAAACAGAGAGGTCAGCATCGACGCTAATTTGCTGCAACACAACACCGATAGTTTGCTTCACCTGCAACGGTTGGCGTACAACGTCGTAACCCGCAATCTCAAGGCGACCCTCACTCGGGCGAGTTAGGGTCGTCAGCATCCGAATTGTGGTCGATTTACCAGCACCGTTAGGACCGAGCAACCCAAACATCTCTCCTCCGTCAATCGTGAAGGAGAGGTTATTCACAACAGGGACTTTGTTGTAGGTCTTGTAAACATTCTGAAGGGAAACGGCAACAGGCATCGACGTTGGAGCAAGATGAAACAGCTTTACAAAACATAATATCTTACAGGGCAGTTGCGGGAGGTCGGGAAGGGTATATCAGGATTTCGGTGTGCTGAAAGTGCAGGGGCTGCTGACTTAGGGGGAATAGCACTGACTTAAGGTGAATGTCACTGACTTCTCTAGCCTGGAAATAAATTTCCGGCTCAAAGCTCAAGTAAGCTAAAGCTTACTGGGAAAGCTAAAACCCGTTTTAACGGGTTTTAGCTTTTAGCCCGTTCGCGCAGCGTTCTCCGCAGGAGTACTTTAGTTCAGGGCTTAAGTCAGTACTATTCGACTTAAAGTATTGATGCGGGAAAGCGAGTCAAAATAGTAGGGGCAAGGGTGTTGAACTGAAGTTAATGTTGACTCACCTTTTGCCTCATCCTGTCAGTCTTCGTTCACCTCTGTCTAGCTCGTTTTGACCCCCTTGTACTCGCCTCTTTGCCAGAGAGGAAGATAACAAGAGACTTTGGAACCTACCATGACTCCTCCCTTTGTCAAACGCTATCTGATCGCTCTCGATCGCCACAAGTTAATCGGGCTTACTAGTTTGGTTTTGGTGATGGGGGTATCGGGTGTTGTCGCCATGCAACCCGCCCCGCCCCAAACCTATAAGGCAAAAGGCGCTTTGGCTTATACGACTCCGGCAACGTCGTTTTCGGTGACGGGAGAACAAATTCAGCAGCAGGGTAGACAAGTTGCACCAGAGATGCTGCTTCCCGATAATACGATCGCATTAGTGGCCGCACAGGTAAAAGCCAAGCCAAAAGACATTGCTAGCAATTTGACAGTCAAGTGGCCCAAGGAAGACAAGAAAAACGAGGCGGCAACATCCTTAATTCAACTGGAGTATACGGAGAACAATCCGAAGAAGGCAGAGGCAATTTTAAGTATCTTGATGCAAAAGATGGTCGAGCAGAGCCGCCTCGTCAACACAACGCGCCTGCGAGCGGTGATTGAATCGATTGACAAGCGTTTACCGGAGGCGAAAAAGGAACTGACAGCCGCCGAACAGCAGCTAGAGCGTTACGATCGCGTTGAAGGGCCTGCGTTACTATCCGCTGAAGATGGTTCATTAGTTAACAGCATTACGGGGAGTCAGCAACAACAACGTCAACTCGAACTCACGCTGTCCGGTGTCGAGACTCAAATCGCCAGTTTGGTCAACAAGCTCGGCCTGACTCCCGAACAAGCTTATACCTCTTCTGCCTTAAGCGCTGACCCGATTATTGGCAATCTGCGATCGCAAATTCTCCAAACCGAGGCACAGATCGAAATTCTCAGTCGAGATTTGCGACCCGAACATCCGAGAATGATTGAGTTGCGACGGCAGCAAGATGCTTATAACAAACTGCTACAAGAGCGAGCGGGTGAAGTTTTGGGCGGCAACGGGATAGCGGCACCGTTACCGGGTCAAATTCGCCAAGATAGCAGCCTCGACCCCGCACGGCAGCAACTCGCCCTCACGCTAGTCAATTTACAGACGCAACGAGATACCCTGAAACAGCAACTCCTCGCGACCAAGAAAACAGAGGAGGAACTGAGGAAAGAGTATCAAACCCTGCCCAACAAGCAACTCGAACGCGTGCGACTCGCTCAGCAACTTCAGCTCAAACAGGATTTTTACAACAAATTACAGGCAGGATTAGCGGATGCGAAGGCAGCAGAAACGGAAACCGTCAGCAGTCTGAGTATTGCTCAGCCTTTACAGGTTCGCGCCGAGGAGACTAAAGCCACCAAACCGATACTCGTGATAGGAGTCGGTACGTTTGTGGCGTTTATGGTTGCCGGTGGGGTGATTCTGTTGCTCGCCACGCTAGACAACACGTTCTACACGCCTGAAGAGATGCAGCAGGCAATGCTTGCCCGTGAAGTGTCGGTGTTGGCGGAATTACCATTGGTCGCGCTACTTCGGTCTAGCCGGAGTGAGGGCGCAATTTTGACGAACCCGAATTCTCCCTATTTAGAGTTTTACGAGCGGTTCCGCAGTAGCTTGCGTCGGGTAGAAAATAAATCCTTGAAAGTGGTGCTATTAACCAGTACGGTCGAGGGAGAAGGTAAAACGGTGAGTGCCTATAACTTAGCCATTGCTTCGGCACAGGCAGGTAAACGCACGCTGTTGGTGGAGGCTGATTTGCGATCGCCATCTTTTGTCAACGCCCTCAATCTCATGCCTGACCCAGATGCTAGCATTGAACCTCTGCGCTACTATAGTTCCGGGAGTGGGTGCGTTCATCTAGCTCCGGGGATTGAAAATCTCTACATCGTTCCCAGTCCCGGCCCGCAACGACAGGCAGCAGCGATTTTGGAATCCAGCGAACTGCGGCAATTTTTGGAAGACGCTCGCAATCGATTTGATTTTGTCGTGATCGATACTCCCGCTCTTTCGCGTTGCAACGATGCTTTATTACTGGAACCCCTATCGGATGGCATGGTACTCGTGACTCGACCGAGTTACACCCAAGAAAGTATCTTAACGGAAGCGATCGATGAATTGATCGAAGCCGAGTTGCCGCTTTTGGGAGCAATTATCAACGGTGTAGATAAACCTATTCCGATCGTTC
>DATNPC010001056.1:0-3235 GCA_036703375.1 Allocoleopsis sp. | reverse complement strand
GAACTGGCAATTGTCACTACTCCATACACTGGTATTCCTTGCTTTCTTAGGGTTTGAGCCGCCGAGCGAATGGTTGCACCTGTGGTATAGATATCATCCACTAACAGAACGGGTGAGATAGACGAAATCTTCTGAACGCTTTTTCCTACAACAAAAGCATCGGCAAGGTTTTGTTCTCGCTCGGATTGAGACAAACCAAATTGAGCTTCAGTTTCTCGAACTCGTTCTAAGATTTTTGGCTGATGTTGGTAGCCTGCCACTTCACAAAAACGTTGGGCAATCAGTTGGGCTTGGTTATAACCGCGTTTTTGTAACTTACTTGAGTGGAGAGGAATGGGAATTACGGTGAATTTTCGGGCAGAAGTGGTAACAGCTGAATTCAGCCAAGCTTGAGCCAGCCATTGACCCATGGGACGAGCTAACTGGGGATGGTTATTGTATTTTAGAGTTGCGATCGCGCGTTTCAAAACACCACTGTACGTTCCCCAAACCAATACAGGGAGATCGCCTTGCCAAAAAGCCGTAGGTGTGCTTAGCTTGCAGCGTAACAATTGCCGTTGGCACGACTCACACCATTCGGCATCAGCAGGGCGATCGCATAAGGGACAATTGGACTTAAGAAAGAAATTGAGTAACCCATTGGCTAGCGTTTGAATTCCCGTTCCCATAGTGTTTTTGGCTTGATTTAAGTACGTCTAGTAAAGAGAGCAACTCTCCTTAACTAGAATTCCCTCGTTTTGCCGGGAAGAGAAAGCGATCGCGATGTAAGAGCGTTCTAAGATGAATGGCACTGGCTTAAAATCACTTGTTCCTTGGAAAAACCCGGACTTGGGGGACGTTGCCCCCCACGCCCCCTGCACAAGGGTTGATTGGTGTGATGACTTTTCTTAAAGTCAGTGCTATTCAACTCTTTTTGAGATGAAGAGTTGGGTTACTCGCAGCAACTGCTGTTGCTGTATCTTTAGCTGTTTTTTCCCAGATGGCATGCAATACAGCCTGTTCGTCTAGTCCAGCACTAATAGACGAAAGGTTTTCTCCGGCAACGGCTGCTTTAGCTTGCGCTTCAATATCTGGGTATCTGCGAAATACATCTTTGAGGACTTTATCGCGACAGGCGTACAGTTCGTCGTAACCGTCAATTCGATTGCATTGCCAAAAGGCTCTAGCTAGTTTGTGTCCTTCTACAGCCGATCTAACAGCTGCTAAAGTTCTAGCATCCCCGTAAGCGTTCTTGACAATATTGATTAAATTGTCAAGATTTTCTCCATATTCTTTTTGATTGATTCCTCCCTCTCCTTCAATCTTGATTCGCATGACTCGTAGCTCTTCCACAGCAGCTTTGAGTGCAGTCGGTATGATGACCTGAGATGCAACGACTGGGGCGTATTGAGCCTTGACTTTTACTAATTGAAAAATACGATTTGTGACGAGAGTAACTACGGTTAGAGCGAGAGCTACTTTCAGAAATGGCTTGAGTGCTTCTTTCACTTTGCATTCAACACTCCCATCTTTGGACATTCACAATCTTGGCTCGATATCAGAAGGTTAAGTGTAATGAATTGGCAAAGATGCAGTGAAGATTGAGTCAAGTTAGAGGGAGCAACTTGTTAGTAGTTATTAGTTAGTGAGAGTTTAAGTTGAATGGGAATGAATCAAGCTGACATCTCGCGCTTTTCTCAATAATCGTAGGGTGGGCATTGCCGACTAACGATAGAATCAAGTTTTCAAGTTCTATTCGGCAATGCCCACCCTACATCGGTTGCTCACTGGCCACTGTGAATGAGGACTGCTATCGCTTAGGCGACACCATGCGCCTTAAACCAATCCTGTAAGCGTTGCCAGCCATTTTGTGCTTGCTCTTTACGATAAGAGGGACGGTAGTCAGCATAAAAACCGTGTGGCGTGTTGGGATAAACGATGATTTCCGAACCGCTCTTGCCAGCTTTGAGCGCTTCACGCATTTTCTCGACTGTTGCCACAGGAATGCCGTCATCGCTACCGCCATAAAGTCCTAAAATCGGAACGCGAAGAGTCGCGGCAATATCAATAGGCTGCTTGGGGGTTAAGGCCGTAGAATCACCGACTAACCGTCCATACCAGGCAACCCCAGCTTTGACTTGGGGATTGTGAGCGGCATACAACCAGACAATCCGCCCGCCCCAGCAAAAACCTGTAATTCCTAACTTTTCTACGTTCCCCTGACTTGATTTGGCTGCCCAAGCGACGGTAGCGTCGAGATCGGACATTACCTGAGCATCGGGAACTTTAGAGACAACCTTGGAGATGATTTCTTGAATATCGCTGAGCTTAGAAACATCCCCTTGACGGGCGTATAGTTCAGGAGCGATCGCTAAATAGCCCAGTTTGGCAAAGCGGCGACAGATATCTTGAATGTGTTCGTGTACGCCGAAGATTTCCTGTATCACTAGTACTACTGGGAAATTCTTCCCTGTAGCGGGCATCGCCCTATAAGCTGGGATTTCACCATCCTTGACAGGAATTTTCACGGCACCCGCTACCAAGCCTTTCGCGTCTGTGGTGATGACTTGGGCAAGAATCGGATGAGCTGCCAGTGCAAATCCTGCTGCCAAGGTTGAGGCAATGAGAAACTTCCGGCGCGTCAGATCGGTCATGATTTAGTTTGTTCCAAGCACTCCTCCCCAGGATTGTAACCGAAGGCCCATCTCGACCAAGAGCGATCGCATGCAGCCTCAACTTGTATTACATAACTTCACAAACCCGTCTCTTGACCCGCTACAAATTAAACTTTGCGTGAAGCTTACCTCAAAACTCTACATAAAGCTAGTTTCGGAAGCTTAACTGGGCATACTAAAGTTACCAGGTCTGTTGCACTCCAATTCTGGGTTAAATGACGATGGTAGTTGATTTAACTGTCGCTATCCCAACCTACAACGGGGGAAGGCGTCTACCGGAAGTTTTAGATCGTTTGCGTATTTGCTGCCAAAACACTATACGGCATCGACACAATAGCGCGTACCAAGCTCGGCAAAGGTTAGCAGGAACAACACCAAGAACTGCGGTTGAGCAAACACGAACAGCAACCCACTCGCATGACTTCACTTGGGAAATCATTGTTGTGGACAACAACAGCACCGACGACACAGCCCAAATCGTTCAAATGTATCAAGCCAACTGGCCAAAGCAGTGCGCTTTAAGGTATTGTTTCGAGCCTAAGCAAGGAGCGGCTTTTGCACGTACTCGTGCCTTCAAAGAA